>JANYER010000047.1 GCA_025359825.1 Granulicella sp. | reverse complement strand
CCCCTCCCACTCCGGCTCAAAGGGGGTCACATTCACGATAATGCCGCAGCGTGCATACGTCGACTTACCCACGCAGATCGTCAGCACGTCCCGTGGAATCTTGAAGTACTCAATCGACCGCGCCAGGGCAAACGAGTTCGGAGGAACAATCACGCTGGGCGCAGTCACCGTCACAAAGGAGCGTTCATCGAACGCCTTCGGGTCGATAATCGCACTATTTACATTCGTAAAAATCTTGAACTCGTCCGACACACGCAGGTCATATCCGTAAGAGGAGAGTCCGTACGAGATCACTCCGTCCTTCACCTGCTTCTCGCTAAACGGAACGATCATTCCGCGTGTTGTCGCCTGTTCGCGTATCCAACGGTCACTTTTAATGGCCACTCTGGTCGTTTCCTTCCTGAATTTTAATTCTGGACGGATCAGTCGGGTCGATGCAAATCTTGCGACACCGCCTGCACATCCCGCTAACGCTAGACCGCATCACATGTCTTTTAGCACTGTACGGGGCTGCACAATCCAATCGTCTATTAGTTTCTTCATCTTACGGTAGCGATTGGACGTTGACAATCGCGTCACTAATTTCTACCATCACACACATCACGACATCTTCATAATGACGTATCCCAAGGACGGCGACTCCTCATGATTAAGCAGGACCTCATACAACGGGTTGTGGAACGCACTGGCCTTCCACGGACCAAAGCAGAATCAGCCGTAGACGCCATCTTCGACAGCATGAAGCAGTCCCTCGTCGCAGGTGACCGCATCGAGCTCCGTGGCTTCGGTGTCTTCACCGTCAAGCCCCGCAAAACCGGTATCGGCCGCAACCCCCGCACCGGCGCAGAAGTCACCATCGCCCCTGGCAAAGCCGTACGCTTCAAGCCAGGCAAAGAACTCCACCTGCTCACCTAACGAATCTTGGGCCTAGCAGTGCTCCACGGGCCCCGGCACGCTGCATTTCCATCCCAGGCCATCAGTAAATACCTTTCGCTACATAAGATGCACGGCATCCACGTCCACCATCAGTCCGCGGCGTGGAACTCCCTGCGCCTCGGCATACTCCAGCATTCCTCGCAGCACTCCCTGCAGCACCTGCCGCTTCTCCGCCTTCAGCACAAAGTGATAGCGGTAGATTCGCTTCAGCCGCACAATCGGTGCCGCCGCCGGCCCCAGCACCCGCACCTTCTCCAGCCGAGCCGCCTGAAACCACCTCCCCAGCGTCGCCGCCCAGGCCGTCGCCTCCTCCAGCTTCTCGCTCTGCACCACCACATTTGCCAGCATTGCGTACGGCGGATAGTGCATCCAACGGCGGTACTGCATCTCCTTACCCACAAACCCCAGGTAGTCATGCTCCGCCGCGAACTTCACCGCATAGTGGTCGGGATGGTACGTCTGCACCAGCACCTTCCCCGGTAGTTCGCCCCGCCCTGCCCTGCCTGACACCTGCGTCAACAACTGGAACACCCGTTCCGCTGCACGGAAGTCCGGCAGCCCCAGCGCAAAGTCCGCCCCCACCACTCCCACCAGCGTCACACCATGGATGTCATGGCCCTTCGCAATCATCTGCGTCCCTACCAGCAGGTTGATCTCGCCGGCATGAAGCCGCGTCAGCAGCCGTTCCATATCGCTTCTGCCCCGCACCGTATCGCGGTCCATCCGCCCGATCCTTGCCCCAGGAAAGATCTCCTGTAGCCGCTCCTCTCCCTGCTGCGACCCGGCCCCCAGATAGTACAGATGCTCGCTCTCGCACTTCGGGCATGTCTTCGGCACATTTCTTTTGTAACCACAATAGTGGCATTCCAGCTTTTCGCCCGGCTGCGCAATCCCGTCTCCTGTCGTAACGTGCTTGTGGTACGTCATCGAGATAGCGCAGTTCACGCACTCAATCTTCTCTCCACAGCTCCGGCACATCACCACAAACGAGTATCCGCGCCGGTTCAGCAGCACAATTGCCTGCTCTCCGCGCCCGATCGTCGCCTGCACCTCCTCCACCAGCCGACGTGAGAAAATCTCCTCCTTCCCGACAGCCTGGAACTCTGCGCGCATATCTACCAGCTCCACCGCAGGCAGCGGACGGTCCATTACGCGGGTCAACATCTCCACCCGCACATACCGTCCCTTCTCCGCATTGCTCCAGCTTTCCAGTGAAGGCGTCGCCGACCCCAACACAACCACCGCCTCATTCAGCTTGCCCCGCATCACCGCTACATCGCGCCCATGGTAGCGAGGCGTCTCCTCCTGCTTGTAGCTTGAGTCATGCTCTTCATCCACGATGATCAGTCCCAGCTTCACCATCGGCGCAAACACCGCCGAACGCGTCCCCACCACTACCCGCGCCTCACCTCTGCGAATCCTGTGCCACTGCTCGGCTCTCTCATCCGGCGTCAGTTGCGAGTGCAGCAGCGCCACCTCGCTCCCAAACGCTGCCACCATCTGCCCCACCATCGCCGGCGTCAAGCCAATCTCCGGCACTAGCAGCAGAGCGCTCTTGCCAGCTTCCAGCGCCCGCTGCATCGCAGCGAAATAAACCGTCGTCTTCCCCGAACCCGTCACGCCATAGAGCAGATGCGGTCGAAAGCCACCCTTCTCCATCGCCGCCGCCAGCGTTCCCAGCGCCTCCATCTGCGCCTCATTCAAAGCATGTTCATGCGCATGAAGCTTTCCACCGCCAAACCCTCCACCCGCCCCCACACCGCCCAGATGAAATGCCTCCGCCACCTCTTCAATCGTCACCAGGCCGCGCTTCACCAGCGTCCCCAGCGTAGACTCCGGCACCGTACTCAACCCCGAAGCCTGCCGCAGGTCCCGCACCCGCATCCGCCCGCCCACCGCCGCCAACTCCGCCATCACCAGCAGCTGATTCTCATTCAACTTCGGTAGCTGAACCTCCGGCACCAGTACCGCGACCTTCTCCAACCGCCGCGCATCCCGCTCCTCCGCCAGAGCCTCGCGCACCAGCCACTTCTTCCGCACCATCCCATCCAGCAGAGCCTTATTCGCTCCGGTAGCACTCCGCAGCGCGCCTGCCTTCCCCGCCTCTCCACCCTCCAGATAGTTCAGCACCGCATACTCTCGGTTCTGCTCCTCCGCAGTCAGCTTGCTGCGGCGGGAGCTCCCCTTCGCCGCGCCCTCATACAGCACCTTCCGTCCCGCCTCCCCAATCCGGTAGATGAACTGTCGCTTCACCTCCGCCCCCAGTGGCAGCATTCCGCGCAACACCTCACCCAGCGGAGCCACGTAATACTGGGCAATCCACTTCGCCAGCTCCATCAGCTCGTCCGGTAACAGCGCCACCATATCCAGCACCAGCTGCACTGGCTTAACCTCCACCCCGGCAGGCGCATCCTCATGCACCCGCACCACCACACCCATCAGCCGCTGCCCCGCAAACGGTACCAGCACCCGCGCCCCCACCACCGGAACCTGCTCTCCCACCCCGTAGGTAAAAAGCTGGTCCAGGGGAACCGGCAGCGCGACATCACAAAAGAAAGCCATCACCTTCAAGACTACCCGACCGCTCGCCTCTACTCCTGGAATGGGTCACGCAACGGAGCAACCTTTCCCGGCGGAGCCTTTTCCACCCGCGCAATCTGCGCGCGAATGTCGTTCCCCGTCTGCGCATCTACCTGAGGCAACGCCTTCTTGTACCACTCCACTGCAATTACCCGCTCCCCACGCTCCAGCGCAAAGTTCCCCAACAGCACATGCGCCCGAGGGCTCTCCGGATTCAAAGCCGCCACTCGCAACAACAGCCCCTCCACCATCTTCATGTCGGCCTTAGGCTTCTCCATCTCCATCTCCAACGATGCCTTATGAGCCAAAATCCCCCCAGCCACCGTTGGCATATAAAACGTGCCGTGATAAATCAGCAGCGACCCAAACCGTTGCACCGGCGTCGCATCCCGCAACGCCTCTGCATGCAGCCACAGCCGCGCAGCCGTCGAGCTCCCGCGCGCCACTACCCACCCCTTGATGTGCCCGTCCCCAACCTCCTCCGGCTTCGGGTCCCACTCCTTATATCCACCCGCCTTCTCCTCTTCTTCCGAGGTCCAGTACCCCATCAGTGGTTCGTCCGGAGCCATGTGGCTCTTGTAATAGGCAATCAACTCCCGCGACCGCTGCCCCAGATCCACGCTCTCATTGTCGAAGTACTTCCACGCATTCGCGCTCCCACCCACCAGCTCATTGTGGTACTCCCAGATCCTGCGCTGCGGTAGCACCGAGATCGCAATCACCACTAAAGCAATCCACCCCACTCGGTTCGAAACTCCATCGCCCATCCGCCACCCATACACCAGAAACACCCCACCAAACACCGCCATCACCGGCACCGCAAATAACCAGTGCCGCAGCCCCGCGTAGTACACCCCGTTCAGCCCGATAAACACCATGAAGCAAATCCCAATCACTCCCAGCGCAATCAGCGGCCACTGCGTCTCGCCCTCCAGCCTGCCTGTCACCAGCAGCCACACGCCACCCACCACCAGTGCCAAAAACCCAATCGGCGCCTTTGCCCCCAGGAAGACAAACGGCACCCAGAACGGTGCCTTCCCTCGGTAGCTATGACCGAAAGCCGTCACCCACGAAGGCCGACCCTCCACACCCGCGCGCAACGTATCAGCCAACCCCCACAGATACGCACGCGGTGCCAGGTGAAGCCGTTTCGCCAGTCCCAGGCTCCGCTTCAACAGCGGCGAGTGTAAATCCGCAATCTTCATGTCCAGCGGTCGATTGAACGTCTCCTGCACCGCTGCACCCTTCATCACCGGCGTCTCGTAGTAGCGGAAACCATACAAACCCCACAGCGTCGCCACGCTCAACGCTAGAGCCAGCAGCAGACCTGCAACCCGCTCTTTACCCCATGTACCCGAACGCACCCGCCACACCAATCCTGCCACCAGCACTACCAGCACCGGCAACACAATCAACGGAGCAGAGTGCTTCGTTCCAAGCAAGAAACCCTGTGCCAAACCCAGCCAAACCCAGTCCAGCCAGCGCCCATCCCGCACCACCAGCAACGCTAACCCGCAGCAACTCAGCCCCAGCAACGCCATCGGCAGATCCGTCATAACCACCGGCATATGTGCCGAGACCGTCGGCTCCAACGCCAGGAGCAACAATGTAGCCAGCGCCACCCACTGCCCCAGCAGCCGCCGCAACACCACCGTCAGCAGCACCAGCAGCGCCGCATTCAGAACGAACAACGCCATCCGCGCCCGCCGCTGCACCCAGTGTCCATCGCTCTTCAGGTACACCGCCGTCTGCGTATAAATCCGCTCCTGCGGCTTGCCACCAAACACCTCCAGCGGTCCCAGGTGCAGCACCCGCGGACCAGCCGCCCACCCCGCCACCAACTTTACCAGCGGAGGATGCTCCGGATTCACCCGGTAGTCATGCCAGCGCACATACGTCGCCCCCGCCGCCACGTGGTACGCCTCGTCGATCGTGAACCCATCCAGGCTCGTCGCCCACATCGAGTGCCCCAAAGCACCCGCGACCAGCAACACAACTCCCAACCAGAACCATCGGCGATCCAGCAAAGAACACCTCAATCGTACGGAGTATGTCAAAGCATGCAGAGAAGAACCTAAAACATTCCGCTCAAAACTATTTACCTGGCCCCTTAAGTCCCATCTCTGCCATTACCATCTGCAGGTCCTTCCACGCCTCACCCTTCATCCGCGGATCGCGCAGCAGAAACGCCGGATGGTACGTCACCGCCAGCTTCGTCCCACGACAGCTATGCCACACGCCCCGCAGCGATGCCAGCGACTGCTTCACGCCTAACAGGTACATCGCCGCCGTAGCTCCCAACGCCACCACCACCTGCGGCTGCACCACATCCATCTGCCGCACCAGGAACTGCGTACACGTATTCGCCTCCACTGGCTCCGGCGCGCGGTTCGCAGGCGGACGGCACTTCACGATATTCGCGATGTACACCCCTTCGCGCGTCAGCCCCATCGCCTGAATCATATTGTTCAGCAACTGCCCTGCCTTACCCACAAACGGCAGCCCCAACTCATCCTCATCCGCTCCCGGTCCTTCACCCACAAACATCACCCGAGCCCCGGGATCTCCATCGCCGAACACAATCTTGCGCCGTCCCGCATACGCCAGCGGACACCGCGTACAGTCACCAATTTCATCCTGAATGGCTTTCAAAGCCGCTGCTCGATCACCCACCAGAACCTGCACCTCAGGACGAAGCGCAAGATCATCAAAGCTCACCAACTTACCAGCCACCACTGTACCCCCAGCCACCGCAACCACTGGCTCGACCACAACGGGAGCCGCAGCAACTACCGGCTCAACCGCAACCGCTGCCTCGGCCTCAAGAACCACCAAGGCTTCAGCAGGCTCGCCATTCCGATAAAAATCGTAGACGCCAAGATCGCGAAAGTACTCGACGTACGCCCGTAATTGACTCTGTGTCTCATCCGCCATCGCTCGATGCTATCGCAATCGGGCGCTCGGAAAAACAAGGAGTCGTTCTGGTAGAAAAATTAGTTTGGTAGTACCAGCGGCGGCTCGACCAGTTGTACCGGCAGCACGAACTTCACATGCCCCGACTTGATCTCGTCCTGAGCCACTCTGCAAGCCTTCATCGACTTGGCTGCAATCAGTGGTAACGCTCCAGACTGCAGTTGCCGCGCACGTCGCGCCGCACCCTTTACCAGGCTGTACTTGTTGTGGAATGCACTCTCAATCGCCATGCGTTTCACCCCGTGTAGCTCAGATTGTCTTGCGTATCTCGAATCTAACGCACTTCCGGGAAATCTAAACACAATTCGTACGCAGAATACGGTTACGCACCTACATCGAAAGTATCAAGCGCCGCCCGCAGCCGGGGCGAAGCAGCATCGGTACGGCAGCTCGAAGCTATCGCCTGCACCCCATCGCGCTCCCCGCGCTCGCACAGTACGATCGCGCGCATCTCCGCCACCGCCTGATCCAGCACATCATTCACCAACGCATATTTATAGTTGCGGATGCGCTTCAGTTCATGCTCCGCCTCGGCCAACCGCTTTGCTATCACCGTCTCTACGGTCATCTTCTCCGCTTCGCTCCGGTTTCGCAGACGCATCTCCAGCACCTTCGGGCTCGGCGGCAGGATGAAGATCGACACCGCCTCCGGCAATTTCTCCATCACCTGGATCGCACCTTGCACATCGATATCTAGCAGCAAATCCTTGCCTGCGTCCTTGGCATGCGCCAGCGCTGACAGCCCCGTCCCGTAGTAATTCCCAAAAACCTTCGCCCACTCCAGGAACTCACCCGCCGCAATCATCGCCTCAAACTTCTCCCGCGTCGTGAAGTGGTACTCCCGCCCATCCTCCTCCGACCCCCGTGGCCCCCGCGTCGTATACGACACCGAGAAGTCCAGTCCCTCTACCAGCGTCCGCAGCTGACTCACTAGGGTCGACTTGCCCGACCCCGACGGCGCCGAAATGATAAATAAAATACCAGCCATACGCTCCCAGATCTTCGCCAATCTCTACCGCCAGTCTACCCGTGCAACATCACCGCACCGCAACCTCTACTCCAGATTCTGAACCTGCTCCCGCGCCCGCTCGATCTCTACCTTCATCTCCAACCCCAGCTCCGTAATCCGCAACCCGTTGCTGCCGGTCGCGCCACTGGTCTTCGAGAGCATCGTATTCGCCTCGCGGTTCAACTCCTGCAACAGGAAGTCCAGCCGCTTCCCCAACTCTCCACCTTCATCCAGCATCGCCACAAAGCGGTCCACATGCGTCCGTAGCCGAACGATCTCTTCATCGATATCGCTCCGTTCCGCCAACAAGGCAGCCTCGGCAAGAATCCGTTCCTCGCTCACTTCAACACCCTTCGTCAGCTCCGCAATCCGCCCGCGCAGACGTTCAAACTGCGCCTCGCGCACGCCACCCCGCAACTCGCCAACCTCAATCGCCATCGTACCCAGCCGGCCCATCGAAGCCCGCAGCTCAGCCACGAGTGAAGCGCCCTCCTGCGCACGCATCACATTCAGCGTCTCGATCAGCGGCTCCAGAACCTCCAGAGCAGCAGCCTCTAACCCCGCCGCATCTTCCTTGCTAAAGTTCGTCTCCGTACTCATCACTCCCGAGATGCGCAACATCGCATTCAGGTCCGGCTCCGCACTCACGCAATACAACTCCGCCGCATCACGATAGGCCTGCACATGCCCTTCCAGCACGCCTGTGTTCAGCTGCATCGCGCCACCAACCTTGCGCTCCAGTTGCAGAAACACCTCAACATGCCCGCGCTTCAACTGCTCCTTCAATACCCTCCGCATCTGCATCTCTAACGCGTCGCAGTACGAAGGCAGCCGCAGACTCAAATCCAAAAACCGATGGTTCACACTCTTCAGCGTCAGCGTAAAACTTGCCTGCCCGCGCAACGGCACCTGCACCGTCGCAAAGCCGGTCATCGAATAGATAGCGCTCAAGCGATCCCCTCCACCGCCGCTAACGCAGCATCACCACCCTCAGCTGCTAACGGTCCGTCCACGCTGAACTGCAGATCGTACAGTCGCCGGTACGTCCCTGATTGCTCCAGCAGCTCTTCATGCGTCCCAATCTCGGTAATCTGCCCGCCCTCGATCACCGCAATCCGTGTAGCCCTCCGAACCGTCGAAAGCCGATGCGCAATCACGAACACCGTGCGGTCCTTCATTAGGTTCGCCAGCGCCGCCTGCACAAACTGTTCGCTCTCCACATCCAGCGCCGAAGTAGCCTCATCCAAAATCAAAATCGGAGCATTCTTTAGAATCGCCCGCGCGATCGCCAGCCGCTGTCGTTCACCGCCGCTCAGCCGCGCACCCTTCTCACCCACCACCGTGTTGTACCCATCCGGCATCTTCAGGATGAAGTCGTGCGCCAGCGCCATCCGCGCCGCCTCCTGCACCCGACTCATCGGAACGTCCGGCTGCCCATACGCAATGTTGTTCCGCACCGTGTCGTTGAACAGCACCGTCTCCTGCGTCACCTTGCCGATCTGCGCGCGCAGCGAAGCAATCGTCACATCCCGCAGATCGTGCCCATCAATCAGGATCCGGCCTTCATTCACATCGAAGAACCGCGGAATCAGATTCACCAGCGAAGACTTACCCGCCCCACTCGGCCCCACAAACGCGATCACCTCACCCGGATGCACCTCCAGGTTGATGCCGTGCAGCACCTGCTTCACCTCGCCATCGCTCTGGTATGCAAAGCCAACATCGTCGAAGTGAATGCCTTCTTTGAAACCCTTCAGTACAAACGCCCGCTTCTTCTCGCGAACATCGTCCTGCGCATCCATAAACTTGAAGATCTCTTCACTCGCTCCCAGCGCCTGCTGAAAGCTGTTGTAAAACATCGCAAACTTCCGCACCGGGTCGTACAGCGTAAACACTGCAATCAGAAACGACAGAAACGACCCAATCGTCATCGAGTGGTTCTTGATGCGGTCGCGTCCCAGCAACAGCAGCAGCGCAATCGCCACCGACCCCAGCCCATCCATCAGCGGCGAGCTGATCGCCTGCACACTCACCGACTTCAGGTTCGCGCTGAACAGCCTCCCCGCCGCCCGCCGAAACCGGTCCATCTCCCACAGCTCCATCCCGAATGCCTTCACAATCCGGTTACCCGTAATCGTCTCGTGAAGAATGTTCTGGATCTCCGCCAGCTTGTCCTGCCCCTTGCGCGTCGTCTGCCGCACCCGCCGGCCAATCCGCCGCGCCGAAGAGATCACCACCGGAATAAACAGCAGCAGCACCCAGGCCAGCCTGCCACCGTAAAACACCGCAACGCCCGCCATAAAAATCAGCGTAAATAGCTGCTGCAGAAATTCACCCAGCACGCTAGACATCGCCGTCTGCACGCGCTCAATGTCATTGATCAGCGTAGAGAGCAGCGTCCCCGTCGTATGCTTCTGGAAGAACCCCACCGACCGTCGCAGCACCGCGTTGTACAGATCGTTCCGCAGGTCCGTAATCATGCCGAACCCGGCATAGTTCACCAGGTACGTCCCCACGTAGTCGCACACCGACTTCACAATCGCCGACACCACCAGCGCATACGCCACCACCGTCCACGCATTGTGGAAGTGGCTCGGCACCAGAAAATGTAGATTCAGTTCCCGCTGCAGTCCCGGCAGGTGGAACACCAGCACATCATGCGTATACGCATCCGGGCTCAGTACATTGTCGAAGATCGGCTTTACCAGCAACACGCGGAAGGCAGCCATCGCCCCCACCATCGCCATCAACACCACCGACGCAAGCGAGTACAGCGCGTACGGTCGAACGTACAGAAGCAATCGCCAGATACGTCTCAAGCCATCACTCTCCCCGTACTACTCGTGTCCGCCCTGCCTGCCCTTCGGCTCATCGTACGCATAGCATCATTCTAGTGCTTTCGCAGCCCATCAGGAGCCTAGTGCGGCATGTCCCGATGCGCACTCTTCACCCGGTACCCTTCAGCCGTCAACCGCTTCTTCATCTCTTCCGCGATAAATACCGATCGGTGCTGGCCACCTGTACATCCAAACGCAACCGTCAGGTAGCTCTTGCCTTCTTTGATGTAGTGCGGCAACAGAAACTCCAGCATGTCCGCCGTCTTATCCAGAAACTCCTGCGTCTGCGGAAACTGTCGCACGTACTTCGCTACCTTAGGGTGCTTGCCCGTTAGATTTCGAAACTCCGGAACGAAGTGCGGATTCGGAAGAAATCGCACATCAAACACCAGATCTGCATCCGTAGGAACGCCGTTCTTGAAGCCAAAGCTGACCGACGAAATCGTCAAATTCCGGTCGCTCTCCTCCCGCTCAAACTGGGCGTTGATGTGCGCCCGCAGCTCATGAACGTTGAACTTCGTCGTATCCAGCACAATATCAGCCACATTGCGAATCGGATCCAACCGCTTCCGCTCTGCCCGGATCGACCGCAGCACTGTCTCGCTGCGCCCCAACGGATGCGGCCGGCGCGTCTCAGAAAAACGCCGCACCAGTGCCTCATCGCTCGCTTCCAGAAACACCACACGCGTCGGCAGCACCTTGCGAACCTTCTTCAGAATCGCTGGAAACTCGTCCAGACGCATCCCTTCGCGAACATCCACCACCAGCGCCGCACGCCCGTTCTCCTTCGACTGCCTCACCAGATCGGCAAATCGCGGCACCAGATCCAGCGGCAGGTTATCCACCGAATAGTAACCAAGGTCCTCAAACGCCTTCAGCGCCGACAACTTTCCCGACCCCGACATCCCCGTAAGAATCACCAGTTCGCGCGGTCCATCAGGCGCTACTTTCGAGGTCACTGCCTTAATCACTTGCTTGCGTGGCATGCGAAATCCTAGCATTAGCCATTCA
>JANYER010000034.1 GCA_025359825.1 Granulicella sp. | reverse complement strand
GCGACCTGAGCCCGTTTACCGGGTTGAGCGGCAATGCACTGGTGAAGCAGAACTACTTCATCGGCTACGCGCAGGACGAGTGGAAGATCAAGTCGAACCTGACGCTGAGCTACGGTATCCGGTATGAGTACTTCTCGCCGCTGCATGAGACGCGCAACAAGAATGTGTTCTTCGACATTCCTTCCGGCACAATTATTCCGAAGTACTCGGGTGACTGGTACAGCGCGTCGAAGGCTAACTTTGGACCGCGTCTCGGATTGACCTGGGCTCCGCGCCTGTTCAACAACACGACGGTGATTCGTGCGGGCGGCGGCGTGTTCTACGGGCCGGGACAGACGGAAGACCAGATCCAACCAGAGGCGAACGATCGCGTGAGCCGTACGTTTACGTCGGGTAAGGTGTATCCGATCGTTCCGGCGACGGACGTGTATGCGGGCTATGACATTAACAGCCCGACGCTGGGCTTCCAGCCGCGTGCGTATGCGCCGGGCTACCGGGTGCCGGAGCGGGTGACGACGTATACGTTGTCGGTACAGCAGCAGTTGCCGGGACAGATGCAGTTCATGGTGGCGTATGTGGGTTCGACGGGACGCAACCTGTTCCTGCGCAGCATCACCAACCTGATCACCAGCGTGACGACCAACCCGACTACGGGTGCCGGCACTGCGGTACGCCAGTTCGGCGGACGGTTTGCCGAGATCGACTATAAGACCTCGGGCGGTACCGACCAGTACCACGCGTTGCAGTCCACGCTGCAGCGTCGGTTCACCAGCGGTCTCTCGCTGGGCGCGCAGTACACCTGGGCACGGGAGTTGGGAACGTCGAGCGGTTCGAACGAGGCAACCACCTCGCAGAGCCCGTTCAGCTTCCCGCTGGACTACGGTCCGGGTACGTTCGACATCCGCCACACGCTGAATGCGACGGTGCTGTATGACCTGCCGTTCGGGCATGGCAAGGCGCACTCGCTCTCAGGACCGTTCGACCTGATTGCTGGTGGCTGGCAGGTTGGGAGCATCGTGAACTTCCGTACCGGTGTGCCGATCGATGTGCTGATCACGCGTCCTGACGTTGGCTATGTGGGCAATGCGGGGACGACGGTTGCCGGGCAGCTATTTTCATCGCCTGTCGTGACCGGTGGTGTGGTGCAGACAACTGCGGTGGCTAACGTTCCGGGTGGGGGCAACTCGCGCAACATTCGACGTCCGAATGTGGTTCCGGGTGTGAGCCCTTATCTGAAGACGGGCTACCAGTATCTGAATCCGGCAGCGTTTACGACACCGGCTGCCGGTACATTTGGCAACTCGCGTCGCAATGGCTACTCCGGACCGAGCCTGGCGCAGCTGGACCTTACGCTGAGCAAGTCGTTCCGAGTGTATGAGGGTTATAGCCTGGACTTCCATGCAGATGGCTACAACGTCCTGAACCATGCAAACTTTGCGAACCCTGGTACGGTGCGGTTGACGCAGACACTGGCGACGACAACTGGTACGGGCGCTCAGCCGGGAACACCGTTTACGGCAGGGAATGCAGGTGCGTTTGGTGCGCTGACTTCAACGGTCGGCAACCAGGTGGGCATCGGTTCGAACCGTCAGATTCAACTGTCGCTGCGGCTGTTGTTCTAACGAACCGCGTTAGCAAGAATGAAGTGATTTGAATTTGCTGGTGCGTCCCAGCGCAATGATGGAAGTCGTTCAACACCCACACGAAATCTGTGTGGGTGTTTCTTTGTTTGGGCGTGAGAGGTTTCGCTGGGGTGCGTGTTGTGACTGGAGCGGAGCGTGATCGTGAGGGATCGTAGTCCCATTCTTTAGCTGCACGTCTTACAATGAGCAGGGACTATGACGCAGATAAAGTTTGAGACGAGAATACGGCGCTGGGGGCTGGTGGTGGCGTGTGTGCCTCTGGTGCTGCTGACGGGTTGTCCGCAGGATCAAAGCGGCGCGGCAGGTAAGGTGCCGGTGCAGGCGACTGCACCTCCAATCACCCAGAGCAACAGCGCTGTTACAGGGCCTGCCGGCGGCGCGGTGGCTGCGACGACGGCACAGGCGCTCGACAACTCTGCGCGGGCTTACAAGGTGCAGCAGATCGTTGCGAAGGCGGAGCAGGCTTATCGCAGCGGGGTAGAGAACTATCGCGCGGGCCGGCTGGATGCTGCGCGGCTGGATTTCGATACAGCCGTGGATGGAATGCTGACCAGCGGGATGGACCTGAAGGCTGACGTTCAACTGGCGGATGAGTTTACGCACCTGCTGGACGCGGTGAACTCGCTGGAGATGTCGGCGTTAAAGCAGGGTAACGGATTTTCGCCTACCCTTGAGGCGGCTCCGCTGGACGCTGCGAATGAGGTGACGTTCGCGCCGAACGAGGCGTTGACAGCGAAGGTGACGGCAGAGTTGAAGACCACCCAGTCGGACTTTCCGTTGGTGGTGAATAACTACGTGGCTGGATTTATCAGCTACTTTTCGAACTCGCCGGGCGGCCATGCGCATCTGCTGCGTTCGCTGGAGCGGGCGGGCAAGTACAAGGACATGATCTCGAAGAACCTGCGTGACCAAGGTGTTCCGCAGGACCTGATCTACCTGGCGGTGGCAGAGTCGGGTTTTCAGCCGCAGGCGTTGAATGCGAAGAGCGGTGCCGGAGGGATGTGGCAGTTTATGCCGACCGGCGCGTATGGGCTGGCGCGCAACGGCTGGTTCGACGAGCGCTTCGATCCGCAGAAGTCCTCGATTGCGTATGCAAAGTATATGAAGACTTTGTACAACCAGTTTGGGGACTGGTATCTGGCGATGGCGGCGTATGACTGGGGCCCGGGCAATGTGCAGCGTGCGGTGATGAAGACCGGGTACGCGGACTTCTGGGAGCTATACAAACGGAATGTGCTGCCGGGCGAGACGAAGAATTATGTGCCGGGTATCATCGCGGCGATCATCATGGCGAAGAACCCGGAGCAGTACGGGCTCGACAAGATGGTGCCGGATGCAGCAGTGGTGTCGGACACAGTGAATGTCGACTATGCGATTGATCTGCGCCTAGTGGCAGATGTAACAGGCGCTTCCTTGCAGGAGATTGTGGCTCTAAACCCGAGCCTGCTGCGGATGTCGACCCCGCGCGACATGACGTTCGACCTGCACGTTCCAGTGGGAACGAAGGACGCATTTGCAGAGCGCATCAAGGATGTTCCTGAAGACAAGCGCGCGAGCTGGCGGTTCCATGTGGTGAAGTCGGGCGAGACGCTGGATGGAATTGCGACGGCGTTGCATGGTCATGTGGCGGAGATTGCCAGCGTGAATGAGATCAGCGCAGGGCAGAGCGTTGCGGTGGGCGATGAATTAATCGTCCCGGTGGCGACGGTTGCGAGCGTGATGAAAATGCAGCGGTACACGATTCGTAAAGGTGACACGCTGGTGACGGTGGCGGACCGCTTCAACGTGTCGGTGGATGAGCTACGCGGCTGGAATAAGTTGAAGTCGAGCACCGTGACGGCGGGTCAAGGATTGAATGTCACTGCTCCGGTACGGCTTGGTCCGGTGACGCGCGTGCGCGCAAAGAGGGCCACTGGCGCGGGTTCTACAGCATCTAAGCGTGGTGGAGCGAAGAGCGCAGCGACGACAAAAACGACAGTCAAGAAGACGACCGCGCAGGGTTCAGGCAAGGGTGCAGCGAAGAGTTCAGGCAGCAAGACGGCCACGAAGAAGCCAGGTGCGAAGCCGAAAACGAAGTAGAAAGCTGCACGATAAGACACCTTAATAAAAAGAGTACTTGCCTTCGGTAGCGGACGGATGCAATCTATTGCTAGAATCGTGCCGCGATGTGATGTGGGTTTTGATTGCAGCGCATCATAGTCGTAAGAGCGTTGTGAAGAACAAATGAAGCGCAGTGTGGACGAAACGGTTAGCAGTACTTCAGGGGAACCAGATGATGTTCGATGAACCGATCAAGCTGTATGCATCTGCCGCAAGCGATGGCCATGATTTCTCCGACGACGATATGGATGACGACGATCATCACTTCGAAGACGATGATGAAGAAGAAGAGATGACGATGACGTCGGATGACGACGATGAGTTGCAGGATGATGACGAAGAGGACGATGTCCCTGCCAGCAAGCATGTAGAGGACGCAACGATCTTTGCATTGCCTGCGACACCGATCGCGATGTATACGCCTCCGACGGTAGAGTCTGTTCTGCCTGTGGCGAGTGAGCCAGTGGCTGCGGTGAAGAAGGCGACAGTCAAGAAAGCAGCTGCTAAGAAGGCTGTTGCCGTGAAGAAGGCGGTTGCGGTGAAGGCCGCGCCAGTGGCCAAGAAGGACGTAGCGAAAAAGGCAGCGGCGAAGCGGTTAGTCGCGAAGAAAGCGGTTGTCAAGAAGGCTGCGCCCAAGAAGGCGGTCAAAAAAGTCGCAGCGAAGAAAGCCGTGATTAAGAAGGTGGCTGCCAAGAAATTCGTCAAGAAGGTAGTGGCGAAGAAGGCAGCCGGTAAGAAGGTGGCGGCGAATAAAACGCCGGCCAAGAAAGCCGCGGTGAAGAAGAGTGCCGCGAAGAAGACATTAAGTTCTGCCGTGAAGAAGACGAGTGCTTCGCGCGGCGGTAAGGTGGTCCCTAAAAAGGCTGCCAGCAGTAAAAAATCAAAGACGAGAGGTATTACCTTGGCAACTAAGAAAGCAGTAGCGAAGAAGGCACCAGCGAAGAAGGCCGTAGCGAAGAAGGCACCGGCAAAGAAGGCAGTAGCGAAGAAGGCTCCTGCGAAGAAGGCTGTTGCAAAGAAGGCCCCTGCAAAGAAGGCCGTAGCGAAGAAGGCTCCTGCAAAGAAGTAACCCGTAACTAAGGCAAGCAAAAAGGCCCGGTCTGCTCCTTGAGCGCCCGGGCCTTTTTGCGTCTGGAGATAACTGACGGGGTGAAATTTACTTCTTTGCGGCGGCGATCTCAGCGAGCACTTCGTCGCTGTGGGTGTTGGGATCGACCTTGACCCAGTGCTTGACGATCTTGCCGGATGGCGAGATGAGGACGGTGTCGCGCTGCGCAAACTTCATCTCACCACGAGCAGCTACGGGGACGCCATAGGCGTCGATGACCTTGTGCTCCGGGTCAGCGAGCAGCTTGAAGGTGAGGGAGTCCTTGGAGCAGAAGGTCTTGTGGCTCTCGACGGTGTCGAGCGAGACGCCGAGGACGACGGCCTTGAGAGCATCGTACTTGGGTAGGTCGCGCTGGAAGTTGTGAGCTTCAATGGTGCAGCCGGTGGTCATGTCCTTGGGGTAGAAGTAGAGGACGACCCACTTGCCCTTATAGTCGGTGAGGCTGACGGCCTTGTCTTCCTGCGAAGTGAGGGTGAAGTTCGGGGCGGGCGAGCCAACCGCGACGTCGGCTGCGGCGTAGGCGCGAAGGCCGAGAGTGCCGGCGGAGGCGACGGCCAGAATAGCTGCGAGAGAGAGAGCTTTGCGCATGATGGTTCCTCTTGGTTTGTCTTGGTTTCCTTTTTTAAGGGATGACCTTGGTGCGGGTTATCTTAGGACGCGGCCGGAGGACAGGAAGTTACAGCGGCCGCATTTCCTTGCGCAATTCTACCCTGAGAGGGGTGGGATTGGCAGGCTTGACCGGCTGGATTAGCAGCTGGACGCGGCTACTTTTACGCTGCTGAAATTGCGATTCCGGCTTTGTTTGCGGCGTCGAGGATGGCGTCGCGGTCAAAGAGCAGGGTGCGGTCGGCCTCGATGGCGAGGCAGGTGGCTCCGGCTGCCTGCATGGTCTGGATGGTCGCGAGGCCGATGACGGGAACGTCGAAGCGCATGTCCTGATTTGGCTTGGCGACCTTGACGACGGTGAGAGCGCGGCTGAGGGTGGTGGCTTCGGCAGGATCGTCTGCGTGGAGCAGGGTGCCTGCACGGCGGATGGTGGCGTCGGTGCCTTCCATAGCTTCGACGGCGACGCAGGCCTGGGCGGCGATGACGACGGTCTGGCCGAGATCGTAGGTAGCGATGGCGTGGGCGACGGTGAGGCCGTAGGCGATGTCTTTGAGTTCCTCTTCGTTGGGTGCGCGACTGGTGAGAGTGCCGGCCTGGGCGAGCAGCGGCTCGAGGTACTGCGTGGAGGAGACGAGCTCGATGCCTTCATCGGCGAGCACCTTAGCGATGGCGCCGAGGAGCATGTCGGTATTGCGGCTGCGCAGGTTGAGCAGGAGCTTGGCGAGTCGCCAGTCGGGCCGGATGGCGGAGAAGATTTGCTTGTGCTTCACCTGGCCGGCCATGGTGGCGCGGGTGACGCCTTCGGCCTGAAAGGTCTCGATGAGTTTGGAGAGCTCGCCGAGCGAGAGCCAGTGGAGGTGGATGTTGGGGTCGGCGGCGGCGCGGGCTTCGATCTCCGGGTCGGTCTCCTCTTTGATGGCGGCGACGACAACGGTGAGGTTGTGGGCGCGTGCGGCTTCGAGCAGCAGAAAAGGGAAGCGGCCGTTGCCGGCGATGAGGCCGAGTTTGTTCATCCTCTCCATCTTATGGATAGAGTGCGGTTCTCGTCTGCTGTCTTAGTGGATTGCGCTGGGGCTTAGAGTGATGGCACGGTGGGTGCGGGCGGATTCGCGGGCAGCGTCGAGAATTTCAACGACGATCATGTTGGTGTCGAGGGCGGTGAGGTCGCCTTGCGGGGTGATTCTCTTGTTCAACACGGCGACGAGGTAGTTGAGGGAGTTGTCCTGAGGTGCGGCGAGGGCTGGAGCGGTGTCGTGATGCTCAGCGGTCTCTGCGGGAAGGCGAACGCGCATCTGGTCGGTGTGTTTGGTGTCGACGTAGACGGTGTCGATATAGCCGGTGGCTCCGTACACCTCCATGTCCTTGCGGTCGAAGGGCCAGTTCCACGAGCCCTGAATGATGGCCTGGGCGTGCGGATAGGTGAGGACGATGGTGGCGTCGTCTTCGACGTTGGGATAGATCTGCGGTTTGATGTGCAGGGCGGTTGCGGTGACGGTGAGGGGGCGCTCGCCATGCATCAGCCAGGTGGCGAGGTCAGCACCGTAGCAGCCGAAGTCAAACATGGAGCCAGCGCCGTTTTGTTTGGGGTCGGTGAGCCAGGAGAAGAACTCTGGGCTGACGCCGATCTCTTTGGGGCCGCGATGGCCGTCGTGGACGACGACCTTCCGGAGCTCGCCGATCTTCCCGGCGACGAGCATGTCGTGGGCGGCGGTGTTGTTGGCGTACCAGGTGGTCTCGTAGTTGGTGAGGACAGGGATATTGTATTTGGTGGCGAGCGCTTTGATGGCGACGGCGTCGGCGTAGGTGGTGGCGAGGGGCTTCTCAACCATTGCGGCGATGTGAAGGGGGGCAGCCTGCTCGATGGCGGCTCGATGACCGGCGATGGAGGTGTAGACGAGGATGGCCTGCGGATGAGTCGCCTGGAGCATCGCCGCTTCCGAGGGGAAGAAGAGCGAGGCAGGCAGATGGGTGCGGGCGATGTACTTGTTACGGAGGGCGGCGTCCGGTTCGGAGATGCCGACCAGCTCGACTTCGGTGTGGGCCGGGAGATTGGCGAGGAAGCCACGAACGTGGTCGTGGACGAGACCGACGATGGCGACCTTGACCGGTTGCTGCGTCTGGCACTGCGACGGGGTTGGAAGCAGGGCGGTGGCGGCGAGAAGTGCGGCGGATAGGAGTGCGCGTGGGGAGGTCATAGGCAAGTGCGCACCAGTGTACCTGCTTGCGTTGAATTTGCGAGAGCGGTCTTAGGCTACGTAGTCGAGGCCGTTATTTTTGACGAGGGTGAGGAGCTTGAGCGATGGGCCGGAGGGTTTCTTCTCGCCGCGCTCCCATTGGGAGACTAGGTTGACTGAGACGCCAA
>JANYER010000427.1 GCA_025359825.1 Granulicella sp. | reverse complement strand
GCCGCGAGTGCGGCCCAA
This sequence comes from Granulicella sp., assembly GCA_025359825.1. GTDB lineage: Bacteria > Acidobacteriota > Terriglobia > Terriglobales > Acidobacteriaceae > Edaphobacter. The sequence goes on along the minus strand of JANYER010000427.1, from coordinate 26,673 downwards.
ACTGGTCCAGCGCCGCATCGAACATTCCCGTCGCGGCCTTCTCCGCCACCATCGTCCCGTTCACATAGAACTTGATCCCCGTCGTCTCGTCCCAAGCCAACGCCAGGTGGACCCACTGGTCCGGCTTTGGAAAGTCAGGCATCGTGTACGACACCCGCGTCCGCCCCAGGTTCACGTCCGTCACAAACGCGTCGAACCCATGGCCGTTGTAGTCGATCCGCATCCACACCATGTCCCAGCTCGAGTGGTCGCCATAGCCTACTCGGAAGATCGGAAACTCCGTCTTCCCCACCGCCTCCCGCGAACGCCAGTCGAACGACAAAGTCCCTCGCTGCGCATAGATATTCCCCGGTGCCCAGTACGACAGCAACTGCGTATCCCCGCACTGGAGGTACGACCCCTTCGCTCCCCCCGGCAGCACCTTCACGTCCTTATCAAAGTTCGGCTTCGCGCTGCTGCCAGCCGCATAGTCCGCCGTAGTCCCTCGTTCGCCCGAGAGATAAAACAGCAGCCCCGGCTCCTTCTTCGCAGCACCTTCCGTTGCACCCTGCGCGTGAGCCTCGATAACCAAGAGAAAGAGTACACAGGTGAAAAAGCTGCCAGACAAACGAGAGATCAAAGAACCCATAGCAGAAAGCCTCAAGGACATAGGTCTAACTCAAGCTCCCAGATGCCCGAACTCGAAACAAAGGCAAACCGTTCGCAAACAAGGAAAGTGGTCAGACCGGCCACGCGGGATTCTCAGCTATCGATGCCACGTTATGCAACTGTGAATCAAAAGGCGGATAGTACGATTCGATCGCACTCCAAAACCTTGTCAAGCCCCCTCAGCCCGCCAGAATCCTCTAACTCCACCTGTACCAGCACATAAAAGACAAAAATAAATGAGTATTGAGTTATGGTGCACTTGGTAAGATAGATCTTAGAGATTGAGACGTAAGGACACATAGCAGGCCCGGGCATCATCGCCGGGCCTAACTCGTTTGTTTACAATATTTTGCCTGTAACCCTTTTGTTTGGAATATTTTAGGAGAACTAAGAACTCGCAAATGCAAGTAAGAAACAACTTAGGTAAAAGAGGGGTGGGGGGGGGTGGGGGGGGTAAGAACGGGGAGTAATGGAGTATAGAGTGCTCCATTCATGACAGCTTCACCGTCATGGGTAGGGTTATCCGAAGCTCAAACCATCTCATCCTTTCTGAACCACCCAGGTACAGACTAGCGAGCAGCCACAGCGAACATCATCCGCGTACCACTGCTCAGCTCGACATTCTTACCGCTGGCGCTGACAACGCCCGAAACACTGGTTGAGCCGCTGGCCGAAACACCCGGCAGGTTCGCCACCGGAACCATCAGTGAGCCGCCGCTTCCCACCCGGACACCTGCAGTCTGGTCGACCATGCCGCCCTGTTGAACGCCACCGCGCACAGTACCGCCAACGTCGCCGACATCACTGCCAATACCGTTCGTCACGCCACCCACCGTTGATCCGGCGGCCGAGCCTGCAGTAGAACCAGCCGATCCGGCCGTGCGTCCCAGGCCACCGACACCCATGCGGCCTCCGCTGGAAGTCGCACCACCCGCACCCACGCCTCCGGGACTCATCCCCCCGCCGGCAGAAAGCGTCGGATCGCTATCCATGTTCGCCATCGCGCTGGCCATCGCTGGAGCAGTAATCGAACGCAGCGTCGCACGAATTCCGACCTCCTGCCCATCCTTCAGTACGGCACGGTCGAAGATGAAAGAGAGATGGCCATCCCGCTGGTCCCCTGCTCTGGCCTGCACCTCGGTCACATGGCCCATCAGCTTGGTGCCCTTCGGCAACGTAGTCCCGTCGGAGATGCGCGCTGCAGAGAGCGTCTTCGCCGAAACAGCGTCGCCAACCTTGGCCTTCTTCGAGTTCATCGTGTCGGTCAACTCGGCAGAGATATTTGTCGTCTGCACCGCTGCGGCCCCAGCCTGCCCAGCCCGCGCACTGGCCGCAGCATCCGCATCAACCGAGCCAGCAGCACTGCCTTGCGCCACCAAGCGAGGCGTAGCCATCAGCCCGATACAGACAACTCCTGCAACAACACCGGTACCTCTAAAAAAAGTATGCATCGTGCAACTCCTCTCCGACCATTCATTCATACGCGTCATTCCATCGCACTGCACTTCAAATCGACGCACCTGCAAAAACTTCACACTACGCAAGAGTGAGACGCGCACGCTCTTTCAATAGATTGCTGCAACGCCAACCAAAATCTCCACCATGGACCAATCCCTCCTAACCCCTTACCTGCCAGCTCCGCACCTCCTAACCCCGCACCTGCTAGCGTAGAAGCCAGCATGAGCTACGCCCAAACCATTGGCAGCGTTCGATATACCTTCCCCACCCTGGCTGACCTGCTGGCCAAAGCCTCTCCCGCGCGTTCCGGAGACAACCTCGCAGGCATCGCCGCCGAGAGTGCCCAGCAACGCATCGCCGCCCAACTCGCCCTCGCCGATCTCCCGCTCGCCACCTTCCTTACCGAGACAGTCGTCCCCTACGAGACCGATGAAGTTACCCGCCTCATCGTCGACACCCACGATCCCGCCGCCTTCTCGCACGTCTCCAGCCTCACTGTAGGCGAGCTGCGCGACTACCTGCTCTCCGACGAGGCCACCTCCGAACGCCTCACCGCACTCGCTCCCGGCTTCACCCCGGAGATGGCCGCCGCAGTCTCCAAGCTCATGCGCCTGCAGGACCTCGTCCTCGTCGCCCGCAAGATCTCAGTCGTCACCCGCTTCCGCACCACAGTCGGATTGCCCGGACGCCTCTCCACACGCCTCCAGCCAAACCACCCCACCGACGACCCAGCCGGAATCGCTGCCTCCATCCTTGATGGACTCATGCTCGGCTCCGGCGACGCCGTCATCGGCATCAACCCCGTAAGCGACTCCCCCGCCACAGTAACGAAGCTCCTGCACCTCATCGACACCGCACGCCGTCGCTTCAGCATCCCCACCCAATCCTGCGTACTCGCCCACATCACCACCCAGATGCAGGCGATGGATCAAGGCGCGCCGCTCGACCTGCTCTTCCAATCCATCGGCGGCACCGAGGCCACCAACACCAGCTTCGGCGTCAGCCTGTCCCTGCTCGATGAGGCACACCAGCAAGCCCGCAGCCTCAAACGCGGCGGAATCGCACCACCTGGCACCGACCCCAACGCCACAGAAGCAGGCGGCGAAAACGTCATGTACTTCGAGACCGGACAAGGCTCCAGCCTCTCCGCCAACGCCCATCACGGCGTCGACCAGCAGACCCTCGAAGCGCGCGCCTACGCCGTTGCCCGGCACTTCTCGCCCATGCTGGTCAACACGGTAGTCGGCTTCATCGGCCCGGAATACCTGTACGACGGCAAGCAGATTCTGCGCGCCGCACTGGAAGACCACTTCTGCGGCAAACTGCTGGGCCTGCCCATGGGCTGCGACGTCTGCTACACCAACCACGCCGAGGCCGATAACGACGACATGGACGGCATCCTCACCATGCTCGGCACCGCCGGAGTGAACTACATCATGGGCGTCCCCGGAGCCGACGACATCATGCTGCACTACCAGTCCACCAGCTTCCACGACGCACTCTACCTCCGCACCGTGCTGGATCTGCGTCCCGCCCCAGAGTTCGAGGCCTGGCTAGAGACTGGTGCGGCGAAACGTCTCTCGCTGCCTAAATTGCTCGTCATTTAGCCTTGCACTCCACAGCTCCCGTACACTCTCACTCAACATGGCCGAAGCACCCAAAGAACTCCAATCCGCTGCCAGCCCAGTCACCGATCTACGCGACTATACGACCGCTCGCGTCTCTCTGACCCGCACCGGCTCGAGCCTCGCCACGCGGGACTCTCTCACCTTCGCCCTGGCCCACGCTCAAGCCCGAGACGCCGTCCACGCCACCCTCAGCCTGCCTTCTCTGCTGGATGCACTCCGCTCCCGCAACCTCGAAGCGATCACCATAAAATCCGCGGCACCCGACCGCGCCACCTACCTTCGCCGCCCCAACCTCGGCCGCACGGTAAGCGCAGCGTTACGAGCTTCTCTGTCCACTCAAGCCAAGCCACCGGCCAATAACACTCTCACCATCATCCTCGCCGACGGACTCTCCGCCCTCGCCCTCGACCGCCACGCCATCCCCTTGTTGGACGCGCTACTTCCGCTGCTGACCCCGCACTGGAGCCTTACCCCCATCGTCATCGCCGAGCAAGCCCGCGTGGCCATCGCCGACCCCATCGGCCAGGCCCTCCACGCCAGTCTTACCCTACTCCTGATCGGCGAGCGGCCCGGCCTCAGCTCGCCCGATTCGCTCGGAGCATACCTTACCTGGGCACCAAGCCCCGGCCGCACGGATGCAGAGCGCAACTGCATCTCTAACATCCGCACGCACGGACTCGGCTACAGCGCCGCAGCTCAGCGCATCGCAGCTCTGGCAAATGAAGCGCAACGCCTCCAACTCACCGGCACGGCGCTAAAAGACCTCGAAGCAGCGCTACCGCCGCCGCTCTAAAAAAATCTAGTAAGGCCATTTCCAATTGCGAATCTCCGGCCGGTCGATGCCCTCTTCATGGGCATAGTTCACGCTGTCGATGATCTCGCCCTTCAGCCACTCCTTGGTATGCGCGGCTTTCTCTCGCAGTCCAGGCACGCGGTCAATCACGTCGATCGCCAGATTAAAGCGGTCCACCTGATTCAAAATCGCCAGCTCCAGCGGAGTGTTGATATTGCCCTTCTCCTTGTACCCGCGCACATGGAAGTTGTCGTGGTTGTTGCGTCGATACGTCAGCTTATGAATCAGTGAAGCATAGGCATGGAAGTTGAAGATCACCGGCTTCGACGTCGTAAACAAGCTGTCGAACTCGCGCGACGATAGCCCATGCGGATGTTCCTCCTCGGGCATCAGCCGGAACAGGTCCACCACATTGATAAAGCGAATCTTCAGCTCCGGGCAACGCTCCCGCAGAATCGCCACTGCAGCCAGCGACTCCGACGTAGGAATATCGCCCGCACACGCCATCACCACATCCGGCTCCGCTCCATCGTCATTGCTCGCGAAATCCCAGATGCCAATCCCCTTGGTGCAATGCTTCACCGCGGCATCCATATCCAGATACTGCAGATGCGCAGCCTTGTCCGCCACAATCACGTTGATGTAATTGGTGCTGCGCAGGCAATGGTCGCCCACACTCAGCAGGCAATTCGCATCCGGCGGCAGATAAATCCGCGTCACTTCAGGACTTTTATTCGTCACCACGTCCAGAAATCCGGGGTCTTGATGGGTAAAGCCATTATGGTCCTGCCGCCACACCAGCGATGTAATCAGCAGATTGATGGATGAGATCGGCGCACGCCAACGCAATTCCAGCTTGCTCTTCTCCAGCCACTTCGCATGCTGGTTGAACATCGAGTCAATGATGTGGACGAACGCCTCATAACTGGAAAAGAAGCCATGCCGCCCGGTCAGTACATATCCCTCGAACCAGCCCTCCAGCGTGTGTTCGCTCAGCATCTCCATCACGCGACCGTCGGTCGAAAGAAATCCTCCGTCGGCGTCGGACGGAATCTGCTCTGCCATCCACGTCTTACCGCTCGCCGCGTACACAGCATTCAACTTATTCGAAGCCGTCTCATCGGGACCGAAGATGCGGAAGTTCGTCATATTCCGACGCATTACCTCGCAGAGAAAATGACCCAACGTATCCGTCGAAGAGACCTCGACCTGTCCTGGCCGTTCGATCTTCAAAGCGAAGTCTTCGAAGTGAGGCATATCCAGTGGCTTACGCAAGACTCCGCCATTGGCATGTGGATTCGCCGTGATGCGCCTTTGGCCGACTGGAGCCATCTCCTTCAACTCCTTGATCAGCGCACCACTCTCGTCAAAGAGCTCCTCCGGCTTGTAGCTGCGCATCCAGCCTTCCAGCTCCGCGAGGTGGGCAGGACTGGTGACCGGATCGAGAATCGGCATCTGGTGCGCACGCCACGACCCCTCTAGCTTGTGCCCGTCCAACTCCTTCGGGCACGTCCAGCCCTTCGGTGTGCGCATCACAATCATGGGCCAGCGTGGCCGCTCTGCCGATCCGTTGCGTCGCGCATTCTCCTGGATCGCTCGAATCTCCAAAATGCAATGCTCCATCACAGCAGCCATCTGCTGGTGCATCACCGCTGGATCGTCGCCTTCTACAAAGTACGGCGTCCACCCCATTCCCTTGAACATCCACTCCAGCTCTTCCTTCGAAATCCTCGCCAGAATCGTAGGGTTTGCGATCTTGTAACCATTCAGGTGAAGTATTGGCAGCACCGCGCCGTCATGGATCGGGTTCAGAAACTTGTTGGAGTGCCAGCTCGTCGCCAGCGGTCCCGTCTCCGCCTCACCATCGCCCACCACCACCGTCACGATCAGGTCCGGATTATCAAACGCTGCGCCAAACCCATGCGATAAGCTATAGCCCAACTCGCCACCTTCGTGGATCGACCCCGGCGTCTCCGGTGTGCAGTGGCTCCCAATTCCACCCGGGAACGAAAACTGCTTCATAAAGCGCAACATGCCGTCCACATCTTCACTCTTGTCCGGATACACCTCGGAGTACACACCCTCCAGGTAGCTATTCGACAGCGTAGCGGGTGCCCCATGTCCCGGGCCAGAGAGATAAATGAGATTCAGGTCATACTTCTTAATCAGGCGATTCAGATGCACCCACGCAAAGGTCTGGCCGGGGTCTGAACCCCAATGACCCAGCAGGCGGTTCTTGATCTGCTCGGGCTGCAGCGGCTCGCGCAACAACGGGTTCGCACGCAGGTACAGCATCCCGACACAAAGGTAGTTGCAGGCTCGCCAGTAGGCGTCCATCTTGCGCAACTCGTCAGCGCTCAGGGAGGCGGAATTCAGAACAACAGAATGGGCAGCGGGCGAAGTAGAGACAGTCATCCTAATCTCCTCAAATACAGTGGGCAGACGGTCATGACCAGACAGTGCCTGACGTGAAGTGCAATAGCTTCATGGTGCCAAACTCGTAGCTGCGAACGCCCGTCATCTCTTGCAGGCACAACAGCCTTAACGCTACGCCAATCCTCGCGAACTCTTCATGAAAAGATAGTGACGTGCGTCACAGCCCGGAACAGGAAAGGATGCTGAAAAGCGTTGTTTTGAAAGGGCACGGCTTCAGCCGGGTCGCAACTGCCATCACCCAACACCGCAAACCTCCGGGTGCCCCATCCTGAGCGCGCCTGATCGCGCGATGGGTGGGGAAGCAAAACAATCTCCGTCACAAACCTCGTTTCCCACTCCAATCCGAATTCTTCAGCATCCTCAGATAAACCGTTGGATGCAAAGAACCCACGAACCGAAAGAATGGAACCCCAGCACTACCCAACCATCTCTGCCACATGCACCGCGATCATCCAGTCCTCTTCCGCCGGCACGACGTACACCGCAACCTTCGACCCAGCCTCGCTCACTTGCCGCACCCCGCTCGCCTGAATCTGGTTGAGCCCCGCATCCACCCTTACCCCCATCTCCTCCAGCCCCGCCAGTATCTCGGTCCGCGAAGCAGCATCATGCTCCCCGATACCGCCCGCAAAGACCACCACATCCAGCCCGCCCATCAACCACGCGTAGCTACCAATTGCCTTACGCACACTTCGCGTAAACACCGCCGCCGCCAGCAACGCCTGCGCGTCTCCCCGCGTCGCGGCCTCCCGCAACGCCTTCATATCGTTCTTCATCCCGGACAACCCCACCATCCCTGCCGAGTGGTTCAACATCTGTTCCACCGATTCCGCAGTAGCCCCGTCCTGCCGCAGCAGATACAGCACCAGCCCCGGGTCGAGATCTCCCGGACGAGTCCCCATAACCACGCCGCCAGTGGGTGTCAGTCCCATGGAGGTATCCACCGACCTGCCGTCCACCACCGCCGTCACGCTGCAGCCGCTTCCTAAATGGGCGATCACCATCCGGCCAGGAAACTTCACTGCGCCCTTGCCCGCAGCCTCCTGCAACTGCGCCACCACCGACTCGCAACTCAACCCATGGAAGCCGTACCTCCGCACCCCGCGCTGCCGTACCCCCTCCGGCAGCGGATAGGTAGTCGCCGCCTCGCCCATCGTCTCGTGAAACACCGTGTCGAAGCACGCAATGTGCGGAACGCCCGGCATCCGCTCCATCACCGCCCGGATGATCGCCACCGCAGCCGGGTCGTGCAGCGGTGCAAACTCCTCCGCCACAACCAGCTCGCCCAACACCGCCTCGGTAATCCGCACATGACCCTTCAATCGCGCCCCCGGGTGCACCACACGGTACCCAACCGCATCAATCGCCGGAAGCATCCCGCCGAAGACCACTCCCAGCACCACCTGGATCGCCTCTTCCGGCGTCTCAGCCTTCACTTCGGCACGATCTCCAGCCAAATCTTTCCCTGCTGCGTCGGTAAAAGTCAGCCGCGCCCCCGGCCCACTTACTCCACTCACCGCTCCCTCAAACAAAGACCGAGGACTCCCCAACCCAGCCTCAAAGACCGAGAATTTGATCGAAGACGACCCGCTATTCAACACCAGCACATTCATTACTCACCACCCAAACCCACCTTACACCCCGACCCACAACCTCCGGGTGCCTCATGATCGCGACAGCCCCACCGTCGCTATCGTGGGGTGTCTCCCTCCCAAATCTCCAAGCGAGCAAAAACTCCCCCACCCCAACTAACCACAATCCGTCCAAAGGAGTAGGATTCGCTTGACAAATTCATCCCCCGGGGCGCTACTCAACCCATACCGTCTCCGCAACTTGCTGCCAACAGACAGCCGACTGCAAGCCGTAACCCTAGCTGTTGGAAGACTTTACCAGCAAGCCCTTTTGTATCAATACTTTAACCTCAAAGTCCACCCTTATCTCCAGCGTTATGAAGACTTTAGCGCAAATCAAGGGAGGAGAGGGGTCTCCCAAACATGCCAATCGCCAAGCTCACCGTCGAACTCGAAATCCCCCACGCCCACTCCCTCAAAGATCGCCGCCAGGTCGTTCGCTCCCTTAAAGACAAACTCCGCCATGGCTTCAACCTCTCCATCGCCGAGCTCGACGATGGCATTGTGTGGAATCGGGCCACCTTGGGAATTGTGGCTATCTCAAGCTCCACCAGCTACTTAACCGGCCAGATGGAGCAGATCGACCAAGCCGCCCACCGCCTGGCCACCAACCTCTCCGCCGAAGTCCTCGAGTCTTACTGCGAGATCCTACCGGAGTAGCTCCCGCAAAACCCCCTCCACATAGCATCCAGACGCTATATTTGGTAACCTTGGTGATTCGCGGTCACAGCACATCATGCCAGAACAACGAGCCAGAACATATCACCGGAACCGAGTTGCAAACACCTTCTCGGAAGAGATAGGCGCCATGCTCGAAGGCGAACTCTCCGACCCCCGGATTGCACCCAGCTACGTCACCGACGTAGTCATGGCCCCGGGTGGCAAGTCCGCCCGCATCTTCGTCGCCGTGCATGGCTCAGACGAGGAGGAGAAGTCCACCCTTGAAGCCCTGACCACCGCCCGGGCTTTCATCCGCTCGCAACTGCGCGACCGCATGGGGGTACGCCACGTCCCCGAACTCTCCTTCGCCATCGACCGGTCCGAAAAGATGACCGGCAGAATGGATGAACTTTTGGGACGGATGAGAAAACGCGATGCCAAGCGCGCCGCCAGCCAGGCAGCAGCAGCCGCTACGGAGGCACCCTCCAAAGCATGACCCACCAAGCTTCCATCACCGCGATGCTGCAGTACTTTCGCTCTACTCCGCGCTTTCTGCTCACCTCCCACGCCCGTCCAGACGGCGACGCCATCGGCTCAGTACTGGCATTGGCCGAGGTCCTTCAGCAGCTGGGCTGCGAGACCCAGGTAGTCTTCGCAGATCCCACCCCCAACATCTACCGAACCCTGCCCGGCGTCGACACTATCCTGGTGACCCCCACCGTCACCGAACCCGCCACCCCCATCATCATCCTCGAGTGCGACTCCATTGAGCGCACCGGCTTGCAGGGGCTGGAGAACCGCCCCCTGGTCAACATCGACCATCACGCCAGCGGACGCCCCTACGGCACCCTCAACTGGATCGATGAACACGCCTGTGCGGTCGCCGAACTGGTCTACCGGCTGGCAGTCGCAGCGAAGGTTGAAATTACGCCTTCCATGGCCACCTGCATCTACGCAGCGATCCTCTCCGATACCGGCTCCTTTACCTATGCGAGCACGACGGAGACGACGTTTGAGATTGCCCACGATTTGGCCGCCCATGGTGCGAGTCCCAGCCAGATTGCACGCGATCTCTACTTCACCAATCCAGAGAGCAAAATCCGCTTGCTGGCCATCGCGCTCTCCAATATGAAGTGTGAAGGCCCTGTAGCCTGGAGCTGGGTCACGGATGCCGAGATGGAAGCAGCCGGAGCCTCTGCGGAAGACTGCGAGGGCGTCGTCAACTATTTGATTGGCATCGCCGGGGTTGAATCCGCCGTATTTATGCGAGAGGTATCGCCAGGCGGCGAGTTCCGGCTTAGTATCCGCAGTAAAGGTAAGGTGGATGTTGCACAGGTTGCAGAATCGTTCGGAGGAGGGGGACACCGCAGCGCAAGCGGTTGCACCCTGCAAGGCCCTCTGGAAGTCGCTACGCACCGTATCCTCACGCAATTACGCATGGGACTTCAGTAATCCCCGCTTGAGGAAAGCACTCTAAATTCATGAACGAGACTCCGCACTCTTCAAGCTCCCGCGCATGGACACGGCCGCTGCCAGCCACATGGCTCCGTTCGCTTCGTGAAATTCCGCAGTTGGCGGTCACGCGCGAGCTCTGCGTTCTGCTGGTCGTTACAGTCTTCCTGCTGCTCTACGGGCTGATTCCCATTTTCGGGGGCGACCAGCTGGGATTGGTAGGCGCCGATGAGCCTCGCTACGCGCAGATCGCACGTGAGATGCTGGCAGCCCACTCCCAGGCCTGCCATGAAGTGAACGCCAAGATGGTGCCGCGCAGCCTGCGCCCCGAGGACCTGCGCCACTCCTACCACTGCATCCTGGGTGGCACGGTTACGCCCATCCTGTACGGCCAGCCCTGGCTGGAGAAGCCGGCACTCTACTACTGGCGTGCGATGAGCTTCTTCAAGGAGTTCGGCGTATCGGACTGGTCCGCCCGGCTCCCTTCTACCTCCGCCACCTTCGCGCTGATCATCCTCATCTTCCTTCACATGCGGCGCTTCCGTCCGGGCGGGCACCTGGATGCCGCCTTAGTTACCGCCTCGTGCGTCGGCATTGTGAGCTTTGCCCGGGGTGCCTCCACCGACATGCAGCTGGCCGCACCCTTCTGCATTGGAATGCTGGGCTGGTACGCGTGGTATGAGACGGGAAAGAAGTTCTGGCTGTTTGACCTGTACTTCTTCGGGGCCATTGCAACGTTGGCGAAGGGGCCGGTGGCACCGTTTCTTGCCCTGGCCATCATCCTTCTATTTGTCGGATTGCGTCGGGAGTGGGCGGCGTTGCGGCGTACCCTCTGGTGGCCGGGAGTGCTGCTCTATCTCGCGATTGTGCTTCCCTGGTACATCGCAGTCCAGAAGAAAAATCCGACCTTCTACAGGCTGTTTTTTCTGGAGCACAACCTCGAACGGTTCGCGACAAACCGGTATCAACATCATCAGCCCATCTGGTACTACCTGGCTGTCGTGCTGCTGGCGTTGATGCCGTGGACCGTGGTTGCCCTTCGTGCGCTGGTGGACTCTATCCAGATCTCAATCGCCGAGTGGAAGGTTCGTCACAACCCGCAACGCTACCTGGGGCATACCCGTGCAGGCGACGCTTTCCCGGAGTTCCTGGTGCTTTGGGCACTCTTCCCGATCCTCTTCTTCTCGTTCTCCGGGTCGAAGCTGCCCGGTTATATTCTGCCTTCAATTCCACCGCTGACGATTCTGACTGCGGACTATCTGAACCGGATTCGCCGGGACGGGATGCCGTCGTGGCTGCTGTGGGCGCATGCTGCTCTGTGTGGGGTACTGGTGTTCGTGTTGGTGCTGGCTCCGCAGCATATGAAGTATGAGACGTTGGTGCCTTCTGTGGGGTGGCTGGGGGCGGCGGCCGGGGCGGCGGTGGCGATGGCCGGTTTGGTGTGGTTCATGATCCGGCGCTTCGGGATTGCCCAGACACGGAATGCCACGCTGATACCGGTCCTTGCGTCGCTGGTGTTCCTGCTGGGCTTCCACGGCAAAGACCTGGACCTAAACTACTCCGCGCGACCGCTGGCGGCGGAGATGATGAGGCAGGCGCCGGGGGTGAAGATGGTGGCGGTTCAGGACATCAAGCGGGACATGGACTACGGCCTGGCCTTCTACCGGAACGAGCCTCTGGTCCACTATGTGAACGATGGGGTACCGAAGCAGGAGCATCTGCTGGTGATTCGTACCAGCGATACCGAGGGCCTGAACCGCTGGTTGAATGGACGCGTGTACGAGCCGCTGTTCCTGTATGACTCGCAGGGTCTTGAGGTGTATCGCGTCTATGCACAGCGTTAGGGCTCAACATGAGGGCCCAACGTTAGGTTCCTACTGCAGGGCGTATTCGATCCGATACCCGATGCTATGTCCGGTTGCTATAAGCTCGACTGAGACTTAGCCGGATGACTGTTCTACCCCAACTCGAGCTCCTGGATCTGCGGCACTTCTCGGCACGTCAACTGCGACCAATCCTTGAGGACGAGGCGCGCGTATGGAAGCAGCGGCTGCGCTGGAACTACGAGAGCTCGATCGAACTTCTGTTGCAGTACCTCGACTCGCGAATTTTGCCTGGGTTTGTGGCGTTGGACCGGGGGCGGGTGTGTGGGTTCACGTTCTGTGTGTATGAGGGCAGCAAGGCGGTGCTGGGGGACGCCTATGCTGTGGCCAGCGAGCCGGAGCAGGCGCTGCAGATCACCCATAGGCTGCTTCGTGAGGTGCTGGACCTGCTGGAGCACTCGCCGGATGTGGAGCGGGTGGAGTCACAGATGTTGTTGTACGACTCGGGCATGATCGAGCAGCCCTTCCTGGATGCGGGATTTACTTTGTTTCCGCGGTTGTTTATGGAGTGGGAGGGTGGCGTGAGTGGGGGTGGGGTGTTGCCGGCGTTTCTGGAGGTGAGTGGGTGGACGGCGGGGTGCTACCAGGCGGCGGCGGAGCTGATCCATGCTGCCTACTCCGGGCACATCGACTCCAGCATCAACGACCAGTATCGGACGCTGCATGGGACGCTACGTTTTTTGCATAACATTGTGCGGTTCCCGGGGTGTGGGGTATTTGAAGCGGGGGGGTCATGGGTGTTGCGGGACAAGCGGACGGGGGGGTTGGTGGGGATGGTGCTGTGCTCGCGGGTGGCGCCGGATGTGGCGCACATTACGCAGGTGTGCGTGGCCAGCGCCTATCGACGCCACGGAGTGGGGCGGGCGCTGATGGAGCACTGCATCGCCCACCTGGCGCGGGCCGGGTTCAACGCCATCACCTTGACGGTGACGGAGGAGAACCGGCTGGCGGTCGCACTGTACGAGAGCCTGGGATTTACGGTGAAGCACCGCTTTGACGCGATGGTAAAGGACAAGTGCGCCGAGCCGGTTATTCTACGTGGTAGTTCGGGGCTTCTCGGGTGATGATGACGTCGTGGACGTGGCTCTCTTTGAGGCCGGCGTTCGAGATGCGAATGAAGCGAGCGTTGGCCTGCAATTCGGGAATTGTTCCGCAGCCGAGGTAGCCCATGCCAGAGCGCAAACCACCTACCAACTGATAGACCATGGCTTCGAGTGGTCCGCGATGGGGGACACGGCCTTCGATGCCTTCCGGCACGAACTTGGCGAGACGGTTACCACCAGCACCCTCGCGGGCGGTGAGATTAGGACGCTCGCCGGAGCTGGCTTCGTTGAGGTCGTCCTTGCCCTGGAAGTAGCGCTCGCCGGAGCCCTGGGCCATGGCGCTGAGGGAGCCCATACCGCGGTAGGCCTTGAAGCTGCGGCCTTGGTAGAGGATGGTTTCGCCCGGGGACTCATCGACACCGGCGAAGAGGGAGCCCATCATGCAGACGCTGGCGCCAGCGGCGATGGCCTTGGTGACGTCGCCGGAGTACTTGATACCGCCGTCGGCGATGACGGAGATGCCGCGCGACTTGGCGGCCCGGTAGGCCTCGGCGATGGCGGTGATCTGGGGCATACCGGCGCCAGTGACCATGCGGGTGGTGCAGATAGAGCCGGGACCGATGCCGACCTTGATGGCGTCTGCTCCAGCGTCGATGAGCGCCATGGCGCCTTCGTAGGTGGCGATGTTGCCGGCGAGGAGATCGACGTTGGGGAAGCGGGCCTTGCACTCGCGGACGGCTTCGAGGACGCGGGAGGAGTGGCCGTGGGCGGAGTCGATGGCGAGGGCGTCCACGCGGGCGGCGATGAGCTCGGCGGCGCGCTCGAGGAAGTCTCCGGTGGCACCGATGGCTCCGGCTACGCGGAGGCGGCCTTGGGAATCCTTGGAGGCGTTGGGGTACTTGAGCTTCTTCTGGATGTCTTTGACGGTGATGAGGCCCTTGAGCTCGTAGTCGTCGTTGACGACGAGGAGCTTCTCGACCCGGTGCTGATGGAGGATCTGCTCGGCCTGCTCGAGGGTGGTGCCGACGGGGACGGTGATGAGGTTGGTCTTGGTCATGACCTCGTCGATGCGGAGGTCGGTGCGGGAGACGAAGCGGAGGTCGCGGTTGGTGAGGATGCCGACGAGCTTCTTGTTTTTGGTGACCGGAACGCCGGAGATCTTGTAGCGGCGCATGACGTCGAGGGCGTCGGCGATGGGCTGGTCGGGGGAGATGGTGACGGGGTCGACGATCATGCCGGACTCGGAACGCTTTACTTTGTCGATTTCGCCAGCCTGCTGCTCGATGGTGAGGTTGCGGTGGACTACGCCGAGGCCCCCCTGCTGGGCCATGGCGATGGCGAGGCGAGACTCCGTGACGGTGTCCATGGCGGCGGACATGAGGGGGGTGTTGAGGATGATGTTTTTGGTGAGCTGGGTCTGGGTGCTGACCTGGGTGGGGACTACGTCGCTGTATGCGGGGACGAGGAGTACATCGTCGAAGGTCAAAGCTTCGGGAATGGGAGTGATGATCATAATTTTATGTGGCCGTGCGCTCAAAACCAGTGAGTTGGGTCTGGAGGGGGCGGTTGATCGATTGTAGAGACGAGATCGGGTGAGAGCAAATCCGGTGGTCGCATTGAAGCAGGTTGGCCGCATTGTGTGTCCTCCCCTCCCCTCCCCCCCTATTGCGTAAAGTCTTCATTCTTTTTGGTTTAGCTTTGGACTTACAAGGTAAAGTATTCCATCCAAAAGGTTTATCGGTAAAGTCCTGATATTGCTTCGGTTAGGCGTGTCTTTGTGTCGATTTGTTTATTGGTCAGTTAACATCTCTCCGTATCCGGTTTTCGGTTAAAAAAGCGAAGGCCCAGTGGATGGCTGGGCCTTGTTTTGATCTCTAGTTTTATTCTACCGGATGCCACCTAACTAAAGACTCATTTATATTTTGCTGTTAAGTATTGATGGGGAATGGGTTGCGTGTTTTAAGCGGGTGGCTGGGTATTGACATGCGAATTTGCTGTGTGTCTTCGCGAAAAATGGTTTTGATGGAGTAGTTGAGGGCTCTGCGAAATGGAAGCCTAGGGTTGCCATTACCCCCCAAAAAGCTACAGTCATCGATTCAGATCTGTATGGTGCCATCATCCAGTGGATGCGGGCGACTTTGCTCGTATTAAGAACCGAGAGGGAGTTCGCAGAGCGTGCCGGTGCAGGACGGTACGGTAGAGTGGTCTAGCATATTGATGCTGTTCAACGCTGCACGATCTCATCCTCGCCAAAATGGTTCATTCCATTCTCGTGATGACGTTTTAGACACTACCTCCTGTCTTAGAAGACAGACGAAACCATAGGACGAACTTAATGTTTACAGGCCATCCAAAGATTGCAGTGCATTTCGTGTGTAAAACCGTTTTGCTGCTTACCGGAGTAGCGTTCGAATGCAACCAGCCCTACGTCGCAGCCCAGCGCCTCGAACTACAAAGGAACGAAGCGACGGTTCTCGTTGAGCCCTATGCCCCAAACGTTATTCGGGTGAGCATCAGTCTGAATAGAAAAGATGCTCTGTCGAACGCTGGTTACGGCATCGCTGCCACTGCAAACGCAAACGGATGGAAGTCTGAGTCCTCTCCTGCTATGGACCGTTTAAGCTCGAACGTTTTGTCCGTGGAAGTTCAGCCGCAATCCAGGCCCAAAGGTGGCACCAAGGAAGCAGATGCGATCACAGGGGGACATCGGGACATCGCACGTTTTTTTAATGGATCCACTCCGCCGGTCGACCTTACCATTCGTCGTGCCGATGGCACGACGCTCTTGCAGATGACCGGCTCGCAGATGGCCGTACCGAACTACAAGGACGGCACATCTCAGATCAATCATGACCGTCGCCCCAACGACCCTCCATTCTTCACAGTTGGTGCCAGCTTCAGTGCGGCTGCCGATGAACATGACTACGGAATGGGTCAGAATCACGAAGGCTTTCTCGACCGCCGCGGACATGTCTTGCATTGCGAGCATGATTACAACGCTCCGGGAGGACAGAGTGTATGCGTCCCGTTTCTCGTCACCAATAAGGGCTACGGTTTGATTTGGGATAATCCCTCAAAGACCATTGCGGCCTTCGGCTTCAATGACAAAAATACGTTCACCAGCCAGGTCGGTCAGCGTGTTAGTTTCTTCGTCATCGCCGGCGATTACGATGCGCAGTACAAAGGATATCGTCTGCTCACCGGCGACGTACCCATGATGCCAAAGTCGTCCTACGGCTATCTTCAATCCAAGCAGAAGTACACCACACAGGAAGAGTTGCTAGCCGTAGCGCATGGCTACCGCAGCCGTCACCTGCCAATCGATGACCTGGTGATCGATTGGTTTCACTACACCAAGATGGGTGAGATGGATCTCGACCCTGCCAAATGGCCAGATCCCACTGCGATGAATCGCGAACTACACGCCATGAACTTTCACACCATGATTAGCGTCTGGCCGCGCTTCGTCGCGGAAAGCCGCTACTACAAAAAGGCTTTCGACAATGGTTGGCTTGAGCACCTGGCAGACGGCACGCCTACCAACGGACTACCCTACGACCGTGCCGGCTCCGACATCGATACCACCAATCCGGAAGCTGCCAAGTGGTATTGGGACGTCATCAAGGAAAACTATGTCAGCAAAGGCTTCGACAGCTTCTGGGCGGATGAGACGGAACCTGACCTGCCGCCCAACGGAAGCTATTTTCATATCGGGCCCGGGACACAGTTTTTCAACACCTATCCGCTCTTCCATACCGCGGCCTTCTATAACGGAATGCGTAAAGACATGCCGCAACGGGCGCTCATCCTTGCACGCGACAGCTATCTGGGAGCGCAGCATAACGGAACGATTTTCTGGTCAGGCGACATCTATCCCAACTGGGACACTCTGAAACGTCAGGTCCCAACGGGCATCAATTTTGTCGCGAGCGGTATGCCGTACTGGTCTACCGACATCGGAGGCTGGCAATATCTACCGGGGTCGAGTCAACCGTTGCACCCTCCGCTTATCGATCCCTCCGCTGCCCGAAGGAACATCGGCAATAACGATGATTATCCAGAGCTCTATGTGCGTTGGTTTCAGTACGGGGCGTTCCAGCCGAACTTTCGAGCCCACGGCAGCCGCGCTGAGAATGAAGTTTGGAGTTACGGGCCCACTGCAGAAGTGATCCTAGCCAAATACCTTCGACTTCGCTACCAGCTTATGCCGTATATCTACTCGCTTGGCCGCTACTCCAATGAGACTGGCGCGCCCTTTATGCGTGGTCTCTTTCTTGACTTTGGCAATGATCCTAAGGTCGCCGACATTGGGGATGAATACATGTTCGGACCAGCGTTTCTGGTAGCGCCCGTAACCGAACAAGGCGCGACCTCCCGCGAAGTCTATCTACCGGCTGGCACTGACTGGTACAACTTCTGGACGAACGAGCGGCTCCATGGCGGCCAACGAATTACGGTTGCAGCACCGATTGATACGCTGCCCCTCTTCGTGCGGGCGGGTTCCATCCTGCCGCTCGGGTCTCAGGTGGAAAGCACCGAAGACCATCAGACGATTGCCAGCCTATTGGTCTACGCTGGCGCCGATGGTGACTTCACCTTGTATGACGATGATGGAAAGACCTACGCCTACGAGACTGGTTCGTTCACTAAGACACCGTTGCACTGGTCGGAGACATCCCACGAGCTTTCAGGAGTGGTCGATTCTCGTGTACCAAAAGCTACCGTTATTGGGTTTTAGGTACGTCGATCCATTCGAAGCTGAAAGTGCATGAATGGGCACCCGTACCGAGCTTCCGAAGTTGAATGGTTCGAGAGGTAGGGGTGATGCGAACGGTTTCGGGGTTCTTCGACTTCGCTCAGAATGACGGTTTTATGACGAGGTAGGAGATCAGTCGTGCTGCGCACCATAACCGCATCTATGCTGCGAATGAAGCTGCATGGATGGCGCACCCGGCATCAAATGAATGGGACATTCGGGATTGGACCCGGCATTTCTGGTATTGATTGAATTTCGGGTGGAATGGGCGTATCTTAGAGAGTGCAGGCGATTTTGTTCCGCTGTACCAGGTAAGAGCCGTGGGCGCACCGGCATTGGCGGAAGAGATGAGTGGGCGAGAGCCCACTTTTTATTTGCTTCAAAATGCAGGCGCTTGTTGGCAGGTATTTAGTACTCGTCAGGGCTATTTACGGAGTTTTTGTATGGCTGTGCAGTTGGACGCAATTCGGAGTACTGCCGAGCGGGTTGCGGCGTCGCATGACCTGGAAGTCGTCGATCTGGAGTTTCAGGGCGGGGTCAAGTTCCGGACGCTGCGGCTGTATATCGAGAAGAACGCTGAGGAACGAGCCAAGCTGGCGGCTGCTGCCGAGGCGGGAGAAGCCGAAGACCTGCCGAAGGGCGTTCCGGCGGAGTTGCTGTCCGGCGTGACGCATGAGGATTGTGCGAAGTTTGCGCAGGATTTTGGCACGGTACTGGATGTTGAGGATCTGATTCCCGGCGCGGAGTACACGCTGGAGGTTTCCTCCCCAGGGCTGGAACGGAAGCTGACCAAGGCTGCCGACTATGTCCGCTTTACCGGCAGTGTTGTGAAGCTTCAGACGTTTACGGCGGTAAATGCCAATCGTCACTGGCAGGGCCGGTTGACCAAGTTTGCTGACGGCGTTTTGACGCTGGATTTGACGGCAGTGAAGCAGAAAGGCAAAGCAAAGAAGGCAGCCGTGGAACAGACGGTTGAGATTGCTTTGCTGAATGTTGAGAAGGCGCATTTAGTGATTAGTCCGTAGTAGTTAGTGGGTAGTGGGTAGTGATTAGTGGTTTGGAACATACAAAGCGCGTTGCGGGTTGACGCTTATATAGGAAGTGAGACAAAGCAATGGCAAGTGCACTGTATCAATCGATTGAGATTTTGAGCCGGGACAAGGGTATTGAGCCTGAGGTAGTGGTTGGCGCGGTTGAAGACGCCATTGCGCTGGCGACCCGGAAGTACTACAAGACGCAGGAGAATATGCGTGGCGAGATGGACAAAGAGACGGGCGAGATTCGCGCGTACGTGTTCAAGACGGTGGTCGAGGGTCCGGAGCAGCTTGAGGACGAAACCAACCAGATGACGCTGGAGGCGGCACGTGAGCTGGCACCTGAGGTTGAGGTGGGCGGCGAGCTGCGGTTCTATAAAGACACTTCCCCGCTGGGCCGTATTGCGGCGCAGATGGCGAAGCAGGTGATCTTCCAGAAGGTCCGTGAAGCAGAGCGCGACACGGTGTTCCTGGAGTACAACCACCGTGCGGGCGAAGTATTGACCGCCACCGTGAAGCGGCTGGAGCCGATGGATGTGATCTTCGACCTGGGCAAGGCCGAGGCACGGATGCCGAAGCGTGAGCAGAGCCGCCTGGAGCAGTTTGCCGTGGGCGAGCGGGTTCGTGTCGTTCTGCTGCGCGTGGACCGTGCAGCGAAAGGTCCGCAGGTGATTGTGAGCCGTGCGGCCCCGGCACTGGTGCAGAACCTGTTCCAGAGCGAGGTTCCGGAGATCTACGACGGTACGGTTTCGATTCGTGCGATTGCGCGTGAGGCCGGCGAGCGGACCAAGATTGCGGTGATGAGCCGCGACAAGGACGTCGATCCGGTTGGCGCGTGCGTCGGGATGAAGGGTATGCGCGTGCAGTCCATCATCCGCGAATTGCGTGGCGAGAAGATTGACATCATCGAGTACTCGGAAGAGATTACGACCTTTGCCGAGAAGGCGTTGCAGCCAGCGAAGGTCAGCCGGGTATCGATTACGGACCTGGCTGAGAAGCAGATCGAGGTGATCGTCGACGATACGCAGTTGAGCCTGGCGATTGGCAAGAAGGGCCAGAACGTTCGGCTGGCGGCGAAGCTGCTGCAGTGGAAGATCGACATCAAGAGCGAGGAAGAGAAGCGCCAGGAAGTCGAACAGCAGATGCATGCGATGGGCGGCGGACCGACAACTCCGGTGGAACAGATTACGGAGCTGGGCGAGACGATTCTGGAGAAGCTGATTGCTGCGGGCATTACGACGGTCGAGGAGTTGGCGGACATGACTCCGGAGCAATTGGAAGAGGTACCGGGGATTGGTGAGAAGACGGTCGAGAAGATTTCGGTCGCGGTGCGCCACTACTTTGGGCAGTACGAGGAGGGCGAGGAGCGTCCGGTTGTGGCGGCTCCCGTTGTTGCCGAGACTGCATCTGATGCTGAAGCAGAAACTTCTGCGACAGAGGAGGATTCCATGGCAAAGACACCGGAAGAGTTGCTGGCGGAGCAGGCCGGCACGGGCGAAGCAGTAGAAGCAACGGATGTATCGACGGAAGACATCGAGGCGGCAGAGGATGCTGCTTCGGACAGTGATGCCTTCAGCGATGCGGACACCCGGGAAGAGCTGATCGAGATGAATAACGACGCCGTGGACGAACTGGTGGATCAAAGCCAGGAGACCTCGGACGAGGGACCAGATACGGACGGGCACGACCGTGGCTAGCTTTACCGGCCACGCATACGCGAATCACCGGAGAGAGGCAGGTGGCACTGGAATGCCTTCCCTCTCCGGCTACAAGACTTACAATAGAAGTTCCTACGTATATGAGGCTGATATGAACAGCTAAGGGCGCAGGGAGCAACTGAAAAGGGACGGATGAGCAAAGTTCGAATTAATGATCTGGCGCGGGAACTGGAAGTAAAGAGCAGGCCGATTCTCGATGCGCTTGAAGCGATCGGGGTTACGGGAAAGACGCACTCCAGTTCTATTGAGAGCGACCAGGCAGAGCGGGTACGGGACTACTTCAACGGCGGCAGCCGCGGTACGTCGGCGACGAAGGCCGCAGTTGAAGCCAAGCCGAAGTTCGATCTGTCGAAGGTGTCGAAGCCGGGCGACGTGATGAAGGCGATTCTGGAGCGCAAGCAGGCGGAAGAGAATGCTCGCAATGCTCCTCCTGTGCGTCCGCAGGCCGTGGTTGTGGCTCCGCCAGCGACTGGTGCGGTGGTTGCGACTCCTCCCAAGGCTGTGGTGGTGGCGGCTCCGGCAGCTAGCACTGTTGCCGATGCTGCTGCTCCGCGACGCATTGTTCCTCTGCCACGGCAGGGCGCGAATATTGTTGCTCCTGCTCCGAGCCCGGCGATTGCCAGCAAGCCGCCCACAGGCGCTGTGATTGCGAAGCCGCCGGTGGTTGTGGCGGGTGCTGCTCCTGTCGTGGTGAAGCCGCCGGTTGCGGTAGCTCCTCCCGTGGTTGCGGTTGCGCCGCCGGTCGTGGCTAAGCCGTTTGAGGTTGCAACTCCTGTCGCTGCTGCTCCTGCTGTTGTGGAAGCGCTTGCGGCTCCAGTGATTGCGCCTGCTGCTGAGACTTCTGCTCCGTCTGATAGCTCGACAGAGAATCCGGGAGTTGTTGCTTCGGTTGAGGCTGTGGCTGCACCGACTGGTCCTCCGGCACCACCTGCCCGGCGAGTGATTATGCCGCAGACGGGACCTCGTCCGATCTATGCGGCACCAGTTGTCGCTCCGGGAACACCGCAGCGTAGCCGACCAATCTTTGAGCGTCCGCGACCGGGTTCGACGGGTGCGCCGGGATCTCGTCCTGGAATGGGCGGGCCGGGGGCTGCGGGTGGACCGGGCGCACGTCGTCCGATGCATCCGACACGGACCTTTCCGGGTGGCCCTGGTGGGGCTCCGGGTGGACCGGGTGCACGTCCTGGATTTACGCCGGGAGCACGTCCGGGCTTTCCGCCACGGCCGGGCTTTGGTGCGCGTCCGGGTGGCACTGGCGGTCCGGGTGGAGTAGCCGGAGCGATGCCGGGACCTGGCGAGAAGCCAGGCATGAGGCCAGCAGCACGGCCTGCGTCACGACGCGGCAACCAGCGCTACGAGAAGACCAAGGAAGGCCCGATGAAGGGCTTCCAGCCGCCACCGCGTTACGGCGGACAGCAGATGTCGCGCGAGCCGATGCCGATCACCAAGACGATCACGGTGACCGAAGGTATCAGCGTGAAGGACCTGGCAGAGAAGCTGGATGTTCGTGGCAAGGACCTGATTGCAACGCTGCTGATGAAGGGCGTATTCGTCACCGTGAACCAGTCGCTGGAAGGCGAGCTGGTGAAGGACGTTGCACGGCAGTTTGGTGCAGACGCGCAGATCATCTCGGTCGAAGAGCAGCTTGAGAACGAGGCGATTGAAGGCTTCCTGGAAGATACGACCGGGATGACGGAGATCGTTCGTGCGCCAGTTGTGACCATCATGGGCCACGTCGACCACGGTAAGACTTCGCTGCTGGATGCGATCCGGATGACAGACGTAGCAGCGGGCGAAGCAGGCGGCATTACGCAGCACATCGGTGCTTACAAGGTCCATGTGACGAAGCCGGATTCGCCGGCGTTCGGACGCGAGATCGTGTTCCTGGATACACCGGGTCACGAGGCGTTTACGCGGATGCGTGCACGCGGTGCGAAGGTGACGGACATCGTCGTCATCGTCGTGGCAGCGGATGACGGCGTGATGCCGCAGACGCTCGAAGCGATCGACCATGCACGTGCGGCGAAGGTGCCGATCATCGTGGCGGTGAACAAGATCGACAAGCCGGATGCGAACCCGTCGAAGGTCATTCAGCAGCTTGCTACGCGTGGGTTGCAGCCTTCGAACCAGGGCGGCGAGACAGAGTTTGTTGAGGTCTCGGCGAAGAAGCGCATCGGTCTGGACCTGCTGGAAGAGATGATCTGCCTGGTGGCGGATATTGCCTCTCCGAAGGCGCAGCCGGATCGCCCTGCGGTGGGTACGGTGATCGAAGCGAAGCTGGACCGTGGACGCGGCGCTGTGGCGTCGATCCTGGTGCAGAACGGTACGTTGAAGCTGGGTGACAGCTATATCGTCGGCAACACGTTCGGTAAGATTCGCGCGATGTTTGATGATCGTGGACGGGCGATTACGGAGGCAGGTCCTTCGACGCCGGTCGAGATCCTCGGACTCGAGGGAATGCCGGATGCGGGCGATACGTTCCTGGTGATGGCGGACCGCGACAAGGCCAAGGGCATTGCGCAGTACCGCAAGATGAAGGAACGCGAAGCCCAGTTGGCGAAGTCGAGCCGCGTGTCGTTGGAAGGACTGGCAGAACAGATCAAGCAGGCCGGCATGAAGGACCTGAACCTGATTCTGAAGGGCGACGTGCAAGGTTCGGTGGAAGTACTGGCCGATTCCCTGTCGCGGATGTCGACCGAGAAGGTTCGTGTACGCGTCCTGCATTCGGGCGTCGGCGCGATCACCGAGTCGGATGTGCTGCTGGCCTCTGCTTCGAACGCTGTGGTTATCGGCTTCAACGTGCGGCCAGATCGCAAGTCGCAGGAGATTGCGGACCGCGAGAACGTCGAGATTCGTTTGCACTCGATCATCTACGAGCTACAGGACGAGATCACGAAGGCGATGTACGGATTGCTCGAGCCAGTGTTCAAGGAAAACTACGCTGGCCGTGCAGAGGTCATGAACGTCTTCAAGATCACGAAGGTTGGACAGATTGCCGGTTGCCGCGTGACTGACGGCCTGATCAAGCGCGACCAGCAGGTTCGGTTGCTGCGTGAGGGTACGGAGGTTTGGCGTGGCAAGATCGGCTCGCTGAAGCGCTTCAAGGACGATGTGTCCGAGGTGCGTCAGGGAGTTGAGTGCGGTATCGACCTGGCCGGACACAAGGACATCCGTGTCGGCGATGTGATCGAATCGTTCACCACGGAGACTCTGGCTGCAGAGCTGGGTAAGAACTCGGTCGCTGCACGTAAGGAAGAGAAGGCAGAGAAGGAGCGGCTTGAGAAGGAAGCCGCTGCTGCTGCGGACGCTGCCAAGAACGAAGGCTCCGGAGACGCTGCCAACGCATAGATCCGAATGCACGATGAAATAAGGCAGAGGCCGGGTTGATACCCGGCCTTTGCTGCGTCTGGAGGTGGCAGACGACTGGCGTTGCAAGTAGGATGGTGGCGCGAGGTACAGCGCAATGGCGAAGAGCAGGCGGGAGTTTTTTAAGGGTGGGGCGGCGATGGCTGCTGGTGCCGTGGCGATGCGGAGTGGGCGTGTTCTGGGTATGACAGTGAAGCCTTTGCGTAGTACTACTCCGCGGCTGACACAGTTTGAGTATGCGGATGTGCAATTACTGGATGGACCGATGCTGGAGCAGTTCCGGCACAATCATTCGCTGTTTTTGAATTTGAATGAAGACAGCTTGTTGAAGCCGTTTCGGCAGTTGGGTGGGATGGCTGCTCCGGGTGAAGACATGGGTGGTTGGTACTCGCCTTCGAGCAAGTTCGATCCACCGAAGGACATGACGGCGTTTATTCCGGGACACAGTTTTGGGCAGTACGTCTCCGGATTGGCGCGGGCGTATGCGGTGACGGGTGACAAAGCGACGCAAGAGAAGGTACATCGGCTGGTGAGAGGGTTTGCTGCGACGGTGACGTCGAAGTTCTATACGGACTATTCGCTGCCGGGGTACACGTTCGATAAGACGAACTGCGGGTTGATTGACGCGCACCAGTTCGCGAAGGATCCACGCGCGCTGGCGGTGCTGAACCAGGCCACCGATGCGGTGATGCCGTGGCTGCCAGAGAAAGCGCTTAGTCGGAAGGAGATGGCGGCGCGCTGGCCAACCAAAAAGGTGTCGTTTACGTGGGACGAGACGTATACGTTGCCGGAGAATTTTTATCTAGCGTATCAGCGGGGTGCGGGTGCGCGGTACCGGCAGTTGGCACAACGATTTCTGCAGGATGATTCGTACTTTGGGCCGCTGGCTGAGGGCAAAAATGTGCTGGTCGGCGAACATGCGTACAGCCATGTAAATGCGTTGTGCTCAGCGATGCAGAGCTACCTGACGGATGGTAGCGAGATGCATCTGCGGGCGGCGAAGAATGGGTTTCAGTTTGTGCTGGAGCAGAGCTTTGCTACGGGCGGGTGGGGGCCGGATGAGCAGTTTCGGAAGCCCGGAACGGATGCGCTGGCGAAGACGCTGGAGACTTCGCATAGCGGATTTGAGACGCCGTGTGGGGTATATGGACACTTCAAGGTGGCGCGCTACCTGATGCGGGCGACAGGCGAAAGTACGTATGGAGACGGCATGGAGGCGGTGCTGTACAACACGATTCTAGGGGCCAGGCCGCTGCGTCCAGATGGTGTGAGTTTTTACTATGCGGACTATAACAAACATGCGAAGAAGGTCGACTATGAGCAGCGGTGGCCTTGCTGCTCGGGGACGTTTCCGCAGTTGACGGCGGACTATGGGATCAGCTCGTACCTGCGCAGTCCGAAGGGTATTGCGGTGAATCTGTACGTGCCTTCGCGAGTGAGTTGGCGGCAGAGTGGGGCGCGGGTTTCGATGACGCAAGAGACACAGTATCCGAACGCGGGAGAGACAACCTTGAGCTTGAAGATGGACCGGGCGGCGAAGTTTGCAGTGTCGCTGCGTGTGCCCGCGTGGGCTGGGCCGCAGACGATGGTCCGGGTGAATGGGACGAAGGCGGATGTGACGATACAGCCGGGAACGTGGGCCGAGGTTGAGCGGACGTGGAAGGATGGCGACCGCCTGGAGCTGTCGCTGGATATGCCGCTGCGGCTGGTTCCGCTGGATGCGAACCATCCGAATATCGTCGCACTCGTGCGTGGGCCGGTTGCTTTGTTTGCGATTGAGCCAGGCGAGGAACGAATGACGCGGCAGCAGTTACTCGCAGCAGAAAGGATCGCGGGGAGTACGGACTGGACGGTGAAGACTGCTAGCGGAGCGGTGGTGATGCGATCGTTTCCGGCCATCCAGACGGAGTGGTACCGGCTGTATCAGGATGTGTAGCGATGCGGCGATGAGGCTGGTTGCATGACGACGGCTTGCTGCTAGCGATAAGATTGGCTGCATGAATCTTGAACTGGTACAGGCGGCGTTGCAGGAGCAGGGGCTGGATGGGTGGCTCTTTTACGATCATCACAATCGTGATCCGCTGGGGTTGCGGATCCTTGGGATGCCGCTGGATGGGCATGTGACGCGGCGTTGGTACTACTTCGTGCCGGCGAGTGGTGAGCCGCG
>JANYER010000426.1 GCA_025359825.1 Granulicella sp. | reverse complement strand
TGCGCCGAGAGAACCTCCGCTGTAGGCGAGGCCGAGGCCGAAGGAGCGGCGCTCCGGCGGGAGGGTGGCAGTGATGGTGGCGAGTCCGGCGGGGAAGGTGGCGCCTTCGCCGAAGCCGAGGATGCCGCGGGCGAGGCACATACCGCCAAGACCCAAAACGAGGGCGTGGCTGGTGGAGGCCAGCGACCAAACGGAGACGGCGACCAGCACCGAGACCCACAGGCCGCGACGATCGATCCAATAGCCCCAGATGGGGTTGGCGAGCATATAGCAGAGGCTGAAGACAGAGACCGCGTATCCATATTGGGTGACGGAGAGATGAAGATCGTGCAGGATGGTGGGGCTGAGGATGGCGAGGACACTGCGGTCCATGTAACTGAGCAGCGAGAGCAGCAGCATGGCAATGCAAGGGGCCCACTGGCGGAGGAAGGTGGGGCTGGCTGGTGGTGATGAGGCTTGCACGGTATGGATAGGGTACTAGGTCGTTTGCATTCGATACCAGATAAGCGTGCCCAGGATGCAGCTAACCCCACCCGTGCGAGGAAGCTGCACGAATGGGGCACCCAGATATTTGGGGAGCGGCTTGGTGAGAGTAGCTAGTTGGGTTGGGTGGTGAGCCACTGGTGGAGGCTGGGCTGTTGGGCGGTGCGGAGCTGAATGCAGTCGTTGATGGAGTCGATGGCTTTGCTGAGGGTACGGGCGGAGGCATCAACGGGGTGTGACGCGAAGAAGGTGGAGACTTCGTCGCGCTGCTGAATGGTGCAGAAGGAGCCGGTCGCGGCTACGACGCGGACGCCGGAGTTGGTAGTGAACTGGGCGTGGACCTTATCCCAGTGGGTGCGGATGTAGTCCCAGGACTGGGTGCGGGTGTCGGGGTTGGAGAGCAGCGCGGAGAGAAGGATCCAACTATCCTGATTGCGGACGGCGCCGGAGACGATGTAGTCGAGGGTGCGGGTGACGAGGGCCGGATCTTCGAAGGCGGCAAGGGTGAAGAGGGCCTGGGTCTGCTGTTCGGGGTTGGTGAGGGTCTGGCTGGCGGTAAGGACTTTGGCATAGAGCGCAGCATCACCGTTGGTGGCGGCGATGGCGATGGCGGCGTTCTGGTAGGCGGGGTCGAGGGTGGTGTCCTGCTTGGCGCCGGGGGTGTAGATGCGGTCGGCTGTGGTGTGGGCTTCAGCGAGAATGGCGGGATCTTTGGAGCTGGCCAGCTGGCGGAAGAGGAGGGCCCGAAGCTCCTGCTTGTCGATTGAGTCTTTGGTGGAGGGCTTGCCGAGGGCGGCGTAGGTGGGGGTGAAGACGGAGTGGAGGACGGCTTCGAGGCGGTCGTGGTCGGGCTTGTCGGTCTGCGCGTCGGCGATCTGCCAGAGGATGCTGTTGGTCTTCTGGAGTGCGCTCTCGACGACGTTAGAGCTGGTGTCCTGCTTGATGGCGAGGACGAGGTTGAGGAAGTCTGCGATGTTGCCCTGGCCGGAGCGGGTGAGAGCCCAGCGGTCGCCGAGGAGGGAGATACGCTCTTCGGGGGTGAGTACGGTTTCTACTTTCGCGGTGATGGCAGCGAGTTGCGCGGGGGTGTACTGGGTGCGGTAGTAGCCCTGGGCGCCGGCGTTGGCGTAGAAGACGGGCAGGCGGGCATCCATGGGGATGGGGAGGGCGGGGTCGCTGGAGTTGAGGACGCGGCAGATGGGAGTGGCGGCGGTCTTGATGCAGATGGGTAGGGTCCAAGTCGCACTGCGGCCGGAGATGGGGCGATTGGTCTCTTCCGCGGAGAGGTAGAAGCGGCTTTGGACTACAGGGATGCCGCCAGCCGAGAAGTCGGAGAAGGTGAGGAGTGGAACGCCGGGTTGGGTGACGAAGGACTCCATGATCGTGTCGATGGGCTGGTGGCTGGTGGTGGTCTGGGCGTTCCAGAAGTCTTCGGCTGTGGCGTTGGCGTAGAGGTGGGCGGCGAGGTAGTTGTGGACACCCTGGCGGAAGGTTTCGCGACCGAGATAATTCTCGACCATGCCGAGGACGGCTCCACCTTTGCCGTAGGCGATGCCGTCGAACTGCTCGTTGATCTCGTCGGGGGTGTCGGCACGGGCGCGGATAGTGCGAGTGGTGCGGCCAGCGTCCAGGTTGAGGGTGGCGTCGAGCTCCTGAGCGTTGTCTTGGGCGATGTTCCACTCGGGGTGCCAGGCGGCGAGAGGCTTCGACTCCATCCAGGTGGCGAAGCCTTCGTTGAGCCAGAGATTGTCCCACCACTGCATGGTGACCATGTCGCCGAACCATTGATGGGCCATCTCGTGCGCGACGACGCTTGCGACGCGTTTGCGGGCGTTGGTGGAGGCGGTTTTGGTGTCGACGAGGAGGTCGGTTTCGCGGTAGGTGATGCAGCCGAAGTTCTCCATGGCACCGGCCTCGAAGTCGGGGATGGCGACCATGTCGAGCTTGGCCATGGGGTACTTGATGCCGAAGTAGGTGTTGTAGAAGTGGAGGACGTACTTGGCGGACTCGACCGCGAATTTGGTGAGGGCGACCTTATCGGGCGTAGCGCAGGCACGGATGGGCACGCCGTCAGATTTACCGGAGGTGCACTGGAAGTCACCGACCTGGAAGGCGACGAGGTAGGTGGACATTTTAGGCGTGGTGGCGAACTTGAGGGTGTGTTTGCCGGGTGTAGCTGGTGTGTCGGAGATTTGCGGGCCGTTGGAGATGACGGTGTCGGCGGCGTCTACCGTGAGGGCGATGTCGAAGGTGGCTTTGTAGGCGGGCTCGTCAAAGGAGGGGAAGGCGCGGCGGGCGTCCGTGGGTTCGAACTGGGTGACGGCGTAGTTGCGGGCTTTGGTCCTGGAGAGGTAGAAGCCGCGGAGCTTGTCGTTGAGGATGCCGGTGTAGGCAATGTCCAAGCGATGCGGCCCGGCTATGAGGGTTTCTGGGAAGGTGAAGGTGGCTTGCTCTTTGGCGGTGTCGTACGTGATGGTAGCGACGTCGCCTGTGGGGCCGACTCCATCCGCTGCGACGGAGAGGATATTGATCTCAGCTGAGTTGATGATGACGGTCTTTGAAGGAGAGTCGAGGGTGAGGTCGATGGTTTCGGTGCCGGTGAAGGTGGCGGCCTTGAGGTCTGGGGTGAGAGCGAGGGTGTAGTGGTCGGGATGCGCATTGGTGGGGAGGCGCTGGGCTTGCAGGAGGGTGGCGGCGAGGAGGGGGAGGGCGAGGAGGGTCTTGTTCAGATACATAGAACAAGGATACTTGGTGGTGGGGCGTGGGTCTTCTGCGAATTTGATGAGGGAAACAAACGCAGAAACTAGCGGGGCCATTCCCAGCTTTTGAGGTCGGTGCTCCAGGCGATGGCGAGGGAGGCGTAGTTGTCGAAGCCTCCGCGGCGGTCGGTCTCGGGGTAGGTGGAGGCGTGGAAGAACATCAGGGCTTTGCCGATGGCGGGGTCGGCGCGGA
>JANYER010000410.1 GCA_025359825.1 Granulicella sp. | reverse complement strand
GAAGACAAGCCCGATTTCATCCTGCTGCATCGCGATTCCTGGCCCTGGGAGACCTTTGCAAAACAGAGTACCGACTATGTGCGTGAAAGCGAAAGTTTTCGAGGAGGAGTGTATCTGGTACGAAAGCGAGACTATCCCGATCCAATCTTGAGCGCGGGACTTCCGATAAGCAAAGCACCGCGTTGACGAATAGATATTGCAACCGCTGTGCAAAATAGCCCACGAGAGTGTCGTGGGCTGTAGGGTGCTACGAGTCTTGTCTAGAGCTAGATGCCGAGGCCAAAGTCTACGTCCTGCTCGTCGCCGGAGTGGGCGTAGAAGTCGTAGGGGGTGCGGCGATTGAACTTGTAGCGCTGGCGGAGTTCGCGGCCGAGGAAGAGGCCGAGAGCGACGGCACCGAGGCCGGCGGAGATCCAGCCGACGGTCTTGAAGAGGGTGGTTTCTTCCGACTCGGCGTCGTCGGAGGCGTCGGAATCTTCGTGAGCGTGGCCACTGTCGAGCATGGATTCATCCTCTGGAGCGGAGCCGTAGATGCGAGATGTAAGGCCGGACTTCATGGTGAAATGATAGCGCAGGTTGGGCCTGGTGGTCACATCCCCCAGTGGAGGGATGCGACCGGACTTTTGCGTCACTTTCGTTAATGGATGTTTTGATGCGTTTGCTTCAGTTGCGCGCTCCAATTCCCTGAGAAGCGAATTCTTTGTCGCTTCTGATTCGATTGGACGCGGATTGCGGCTGTAGGGTGAGCCAGCCGGGAATCTATCTTCTACTGCTTTGATCCCACCACTCCTGGCTATCAAACTTGGCTACCAAACTTTGCAGGCTTTGGCTTTGACCATGGGTTGGTTCGCTTTGCAACTGAAGGCCTGGCCGAACTCAGGGATGTTGGTGACGACGCCGTTGATGCGGGCGAAGCCGGGGGAGTGGGGGTTGGTGAGGGCGGAGACGCGGAGGTTTTGTGGGCGGCTGTTCTCACAGGCCCACTGGGCCATGCCGACCCAGAAGCGCTGGTCTGGGGTGAAGCCGTCTACCGGAATCAGGCGCTGGGTCTCAGTCTGCTTCTTCCAGGCGAGGTAGGCGAGCAGGGTACCGCCGATGTCGGCTACATCTTCTCCGCTGGTGAGTTTGGAGTTGATGTGGATGTCGTCGACGATGGTATAGGTGGCGTATTGGTCGCGGACGCAGTTGATGCGGTCTTCGAAGTTTTTGGCGTCGGCTGGGGTCCACCAGTCCTTGAGGTTGCCGGAGGCGTCGAACTGGCGGCCTTCGTCGTCGAAGGCGTGGGTGAGCTCGTGGCCGATAGTGGCGCCGGTCTGGCCGTAGTTCGGCGCGTCGTCCAGCTTGACGTCATAGAGCGGGGGTTGCAGGACGCCGGCGGGGAAGTTGATGTCATTCATCTGGGGGTTGAAGTAGGCGTTGACGGTGGGCGGGGTCATGCCCCACTCGTTGCGATCGACGGGCTTGCCGAGCTTGCTCCAGCGGCGTGCTTCTTCAAAGCTGGTGGCGCGCTGGACGTTGCCGTAGAAGTCGGCGGGCTTGATGGTGAGTGCGGTGTAGTCGCGCCAGGTGTCGGGGTAGCCGATCTTGTTGCGGATGGCGTGGAGCTTGCGGAGGGCTTCGGTTTTCGTCTCGGGTGACATCCAATCGAGGGACTCGATCTCGGACTGCATGGCGGCTTCGACCTGGGTGGTCATGAGCTGGGTGCGGGCCTTCATGTCGGCAGAGAAGGTGCGGCGGACGAACTCCTGGCCGAGGGCTTCGCCGAGAGCGCGATCGACCTGGCGGGTGCACTGTTTCCAGCGGGGCGGCATGGCAGGGACGCCACGAAGGGTGGTGGAGAAGAAGTCGAACTGCACCTGCTGGAAGGGCATCGACAGCGACGGCGCGGCGGCGGTGGCGACGTGGAAGCGGACGTAACCTTGCAGTGCGGCGATGGGGCGGGTGGTGAGCTCGGACTGGACGGCCTTGATGAACTCTGGCTGAGCGACGTTGAGGGAGGCCAAGTTGGGTGCGCCCTGGGTTTTGAAGTAGCTGGCCCAGTCGATGGCGGGGGCGATGGCCTGAAGCTCGGCGAGAGACATCTTGTGGTAGATCTTGTGGGGATCGCGGCGATCAACTTGGCTGAGAGAGGCCTGGGCGAGGGCGGTCTCGATCTGGAGGGTGGCGTCGGCGTCGGCTTTGGCCTGGGTGTCTGTCTCGCCGATCATGGTGAGGAGCTTGATGATATAGGCGGTGTACTGCTCGCGGAGTTTGACGCTTTTGGGGTCGGTCTTGAGGTAGTAGGCGCGGTCGGGCAGGCCGAGTCCGCCGGCACCGAGCTCGGCGATGATGGTGCTGGAGTCGATGGCGTCCTGACCGGTGGAGGAGCCGAAGAAGAAGCTGCCGGGAAGCTCATGCTGGATGCTGGCGATCGCAGCGATGAGAGCGGGTCGGGTGGTGAGGGCGTTGACGCGGGCGAGGGCAGGTTTGAGCGGGGTGAGGCCGCGGCGGTCGATGGCAGAGGTGTCCATGCAGGCGCTGAAGTAGTCGCCGATTTTCTGCTGCACGGGGGTGCGGTTTTTGGCGGTGGCTGCGGCCTGGAGGATGCCCCAGAGGAACTGCTGATTATCGTTGGCGAGCTTGGCGTAGACGCTCCAAGAGGCCTGGTCGGCGGGGATGGGGTTGTTCTTCTGCCAGCCACCGCATGCGAATTTGTAGAAGTCGTTGCAGGGGTCGACGGAGCGGTCAAGGTTGGTGAGGTCGAGCGAGGGGGAGTAGGGCATGGCCTGCAAAGGCTGGGGAAGCGGTGCGGGAGCTTGCGCGAAGGCGGCGGTCGTGAGGACGGTTACTGCGAAGAGGGTGGTGAGGATGGGGCGCACGGGGAGTCCTTGATGGAGGGAGGTGTTTTGAGGATTCTACGTTGCTGGAGGGTGGGATGTTCCGAGTCTTTCTTGCGAATTGATGTCTTGACAAAATCATAACTGTTTGGCTATGGTTTGTTTATGAAGACGGCTCATGCTCATTTCGTGTTTCGTGCTCTTGCTGACCCGACTCGGAGGGCGATCTTCGAGGAGTTGACGCGTCAAGGCGAGCAGACGGTGCACGCTTTGACGGACTTTGCGGGTGTGTCGCAGCCCGCCGTTTCCAAGCATCTGACGGTGCTGAAGCGGGCGAAGCTGGTGGGTCATCGGCGTGAAGGACGCGAGACGCACTACCGCGCGCAGCCGGATGCGCTGGCACCGATGGTGGATTGGCTGCGGGACTACGGTGTGTTCTGGCGTAATCGGTTTGACAGGCTTGAGGCGGTTCTGGAACGGATGGATGTGGCGGGCGTTGACGGAGAGTCCGCTGGTGGCGCAGTGGCTGATGAAGAATGTTTGGACACTCGTCGATGAAGATTGCAAGGGATGCTAAGTGCATTAAAATTCGGTGCGAGATCTGGAGGAAAATCTATGAAAAAGGCCGTGGTTGTGGGATCAGCTTCTGCATTGATTGACGCGAAGATCGAGGGACTTGGGGATTGGCGGGGAGAGATGCTTGCAAAGGTGCGGGCGATTCTTCATGCGGCAGACGCGGAGATTGTGGAGGAGTGGAAGTGGATGGGGACTCCCGTGTTTTCGCATGGCGGGATTGTGTGTACGGGGGAGACGTATAAGAGCGTCGTGAAGATGACCTTTGCCAAGGGAGCATCGTTGCCGGACCCTTCGGGTCTGTTCAACTCCAGCCTAGATGGGAATGTGAGGCGTGCCATCGATATCCGGGAAGGGGACGTGATGGATGAGGCGGCTTTGAAGGCACTGATTCGTTCGGCAGTGGCGTTGAATCTTGCGGGTAAGGGTAAAGCTACGGTTCGGCGGGCGAGTCGTAAGAAGGTTGCGGAGTAGTGTTTGGTGTTTATTTAATTCAGTGCTAATAGCACACTTGAAGGTGTGCCCTTCCCCAGCCTCTATATGTTGTGCCTTCCAAAGCAATTGCGATACGCGCTAGAAGATGGCTATTAGAAAGTGTCCTTGCTGCTGAGGTTTGCTTCCACGGCTTTGCGCGTGAGTAGGGCTTCGCGCATTTTCTTCTGCTGGAGGAGCGTGAACTGGTTGGTGTGGAAGGGGGAGTTCGGCTGCGATGAGTTGCCGTAGGAGAGACTCATGCTGGCGTGGATGGGGGTGGAGAACTCGATGGCAGCGACGTAGCCGTCTCCGTGGACAGGGGTGCGGGTCTTGGTGACGGGATCGAGTGGGCCGAAGGTGACGACGCGGAAGACGCCGGTGTTGCCGTAGCCTCCGTTGGCGGGGATGTCGGCACCATCGATGGGAGCGGTGCGGGTGGCGTTGGGGCCGGTGGTGGCTCCGGCAGACTGGTTGTTGATCTGGAAGCGCATGACCTTGCCCCAGGGGACGTCGAGAGCACCGAAGTCTTTCAGGGTTTCCGTAGCGGCAGCATCGAGTTGCTGCGCGGCTTTGGCTGGGTCTTTGAGGCCGCTGGGTGTGGTCATAGGTGAGCCGAGGGAGTATGGGATGGCGAAGCCGGTTTGGACGGCCATGGTCGGTCCCATGAACTGACGCGCGAAGGCGTAGAAGAGGACGGCTCCGCGGGAGTCGGCCTCGTTGAGGCGGTCCCACTTGCTGAGGACTGCGGCGGCTTCTTTGGCTTGCGGGGTGCCGAATTTCTCGGCGGCGAAGAGAAGGTCGGGAAGGATGCGGTCGGCTAGTTCGGCGCGAGTGGAGAGTTTTTTCTCGATCATCTGATCGAAAGAGATGGAACTGTTGAGCCTGATACCTTTGGATGATGCCCGATGAGAAGTCTTGAAGTTTACTTCGACATTCACTTCCGCTAAAACCGGTTTTCCATTCTCCGTTCCGGGTGAAAACTTATATCTTCGGACGGCTTCCAACGCCTTTTCATCCAGCCCATAGCCTAAGCCGACAACAACGTTAAGATGGGTAGGATTGCCGTTCGGATCGACCCACAAATTCACTAAGACACTTCCGTCAATCTTCGCTTTTTTGGCTTCCTCGGAGTACTGAGCACCGACTTGCGAAATGAGCTTCGGCGGGAGGATCCCAGCGCCAATTCGCCTCGGCAGGCCGTAGATAGGGTCGTACGGAGTTGAGTCGATCGCTCGATTGGGCAGGATGTTTGCCAACATGCGGAGGCTGCGCTCGGTGCGGAAGGAGATGAAGTTGGAGGCGGTGTAGGGTGGGTAGGCCTTGGGGTCGAGGTCGTTGGGCCAGGCGGCGTCCCAGGGTGGCTCGTTGGTGTTCTGGACGTAGCCGCTGGGCGGGTCGATGACCTTGGGGAGCTCGGCATAGGTGAGGTAGTCGTGCCAGAGGGTGTCGGAGATGTCGCCGGGGACAATGCCGTTCCAGAAGGCGAGGGCTTTCTCTGCGGGAACGTCGGGTAGGTCTTTGTGGCGGGGGAGATCGCCGCCGAAGAGGTATTCGATGTGGCCGTCGCGGTCGGCGTAGATGATGTTGTAGGTAGGGGGTTGGAGACGCTTGATGGCGGTCACAAACTGGGTGAAGTTATGGGAGTTGGACATCTGCCAGTACTGCTCCAGCATGAAGGGCTTGTCGATGCCGGCGACGCGGAGTGCGATGGGATCGCCATCCTCTTCCTTGATGATGGGGCCGTGGACGGTCTTGCGGATACCGAGGATCTGGGTGGTGAAGGTGCCGTCGGGCTGACGAATCTTGAAGGTGGCGGTGGAGGTCTCGAAGGGGAGGGTCTTGCCGTCGAGGAGGTAGCCGGGGCGACCGTCGGGCAGCGGGCTGGTCTTGATGCGGTAGAGGGTCTTGGCACCGATGCCGTTGACGGTGTGGGTGTAGCCGAGGAAGTCGTTGAAGGCGAAGCGGAGGACGGGCAGGCCGACCTGGGTGGCCCCGTAGATGTGGACGCCGGGAGCGTTGAATTCGGCCTCGAAGTAGGTGGTGCTGCCAGCCCAGGCGAGGTGTGGGTTGGAGAGCAGCATGGAGTGGCCGGAGGTGGAGTGCGAAGGGGCGATGGCCCAGGCGTTGGAGCCGCCGTCGGAGTCCGCTGGTGCACCGAAGGGGGAGTCGTCGTTGTTCATGATGCCGAGTGGGCCGGGGTTGAGAGCTGCATCGGCGGAGGATACGGCTGCTCCGCGACGGGTGGGCTCGGCCATGCGGGCGCTGGCGACGAAGGTGTAGTGGACGAAGTGCTGCGCGTGCTCCATGGGGTCGAGGGCGGTGATGGGGAGGACGCGTTCGGCCTCTTCGGAGAGGGCCTCAGGGTGTTTGGCGGCGTAGGCGTTGATGCCGGCGGCGAAGGCTTCGAGATACGAGCGGAACTCGGGGGTCTGGGCTTTGAGCCAG
>JANYER010000379.1 GCA_025359825.1 Granulicella sp. | reverse complement strand
CGCATAAATATCCTCCGTATTTTCACGGAAGATCACCACGTCCAGCTTCTCCGGATGCTTCACCGGGCTCGGCACGCCTGCGTAGTACTTCACCGGCCGCACACACTGGTACAGGTCCATCAACTGCCGCAGCGCCACATTCAAGCTGCGGATACCGCCGCCCACAGGAGTCGTCAGCGGCCCTTTAATCGACACGCGGAAGTCCACCGTCGCCTTCACCGTGTCATCCGGCAACCAGTTCTGCGTCTGCCGGTAGGCCTTTTCCCCGGCCAAAACTTCAAACCATTTGACAGCCCGCTTGCCCCCGTACGCCTTCTCCACCGCCGCATCGAATACCCGCTGCGAAGCCTTCCAAATATCGCGCCCTGTCCCATCCCCTTCGATAAACGGAATCACCGGGTGATCGGGAATCGTAAACGTTCCGTGAGCATACACAATGGCTTGCCCATCCGTGGGCACTGGAATTCCGTTATAGCTCGATTGCATGAACTTAATCTCCGTTTACGACATCAGGGTGGAATCGTACAGAAGATGAACCTAACATCGGCGAAAGTCCGCTGGCAACGCCCCATCCGCTTCCCAGCCGAATACCGTTCACAAACAGTCGAATACCGCGCGAACGTCCCCACCATCTACCAGGGAAAACAAAAAGGGCCGGCAATCAAGCCGGCCCTTCAGACTTTCTATGCGGACTCTCTTAGAAGATGTTCCAGAGCAACTGGTTGTAAACATCGTGGTGGAACTGCACCTCGCAAGGCTTCACCAGCGTACCCAGCAGACGCGGGCAGCGATCCGCGGAAGCCTGCTTCAGGTCCGCGTAGCGCTCTTTCACGTCCGCACCCAGCAGCGTCGTCGTCCAGTCTGCGGCACGGTACTTCTCCAGCGCTGTGTAGATGTTGTCCGAGAGGTACCGGTTCGCCTGGCGCAGATTCTTGATGCGCGAAGTCTCGCCGTGCAGGCCAGTCTTGAACACCGAGTAGAGCACGATGTACGGGTTCGCATCCGGACCAACCGAACGCACTTCAACACGTGCCGACTTCTCATTGCCGATCGGGATACGCACCATCGAACCGCGGTCCGTAGCCGAAGCCTTGATCTGGTTCGGCGCTTCAAAGTGCGGATCCAGACGGCGGTAGCTGTTCACGCTCGCATTCAACAGCAGGCAAAGTTCATCGCCATGCGTCAGGATGCGGTCCACAAACTGCCATGCCATCTTGGACACCTTCTCGTCGCCCTTGGGGTCCCAGAAAAGGTTCTTGCCACCCTTGGTAATCGACACGTTGGTGTGCATGCCGCTACCGTTCACACCCGTCACCGGCTTCGGCAGGAAGCTTGCCGTCATGCCCATCTGCGTCGCCACCTGGCGGCAGATCAGCTTGTACAGCTGGATCTGGTCAGCAGCCGTTACTACATCGCCGTACGTGTAATTGATCTCGAACTGCGAAGGAGCAACCTCGGGATGGTCCTTCTCGTTCTCAAAACCCATCGCGCGCTGTACTTCGGCAGCCGTATCGATAAACTCACGCAGCGGATCGCCCGGTAGCGAGTGGTAGTAGCCACCCTTATTCACATACTCGAACGAGCCCGTCTCATGGAACGTGCGCTCGGCGTCGATCCCCTCGAACAGGAACCCTTCAATCTCGTTCGCTGCATTCAGGGTGTAGCCGTGGTTCGTGAACATCTCCTGGGCAAACTTCTTCAGCACGCCGCGCAGATCGCCCGCATATGGCTCGCCGTTCTTGCCGATCACTTCGCCGAACACCAACACCTTGCCCGCGCCAAATACATCCGCGGGAACCCAGTAGAAAGCGCTCCAGTCGATCCCCAGACGCAGGTCGCTCTCCCGCTGCGCCGTAAAGCCGCGGATCGAAGAGCCATCAAACGTCAGGTTGTCCCAGCCCTTGACGAAGAACTTCTTGTCATAGTCCAGCATGTGCAGACGGCCTTCCAGATCGCTGAACACCACCGTCACAGCCTTGATCCGCTTCTCTTCGGTCAGGTACTTCAACCGTTCTTCCTGAATCACGTCGATCGGAACACGCTTCTTGCGCTGCTCCTTCGCCATCAGGTTCAGGTCTTCGAGTTCAGCGTAGGAAAGCTCCAAAAATTCACGAAATTCGCTCAAAATGACACTCCTTCTGCATTGAAATACACGTGGGCCGCACACCGGCGGGATAATGTTTCAGTTGTGCTTCAGGGAGCGCCGCCTCGACGTGGAGTGGCAATCCAACAGTTCAAAGCTACCAGAAAAATCCACAGCAAAAAAGACTTACCCCCCAAAGTTTGCGTACTTGGGCGTCGAATCCTCTATACGAACATCACCCTCCGCCGTAAGATAGTCATAAGGAGATGACCATCATGGCATTGGCACAAAAGAGCAAGCAGCAGGAATTAAAAAGGCCAGCCAACGCAAAGACAGCCAGCGCCGTCTCCATCGCCGACGCCAAAGCTACCTTCTCCTCGCTCATCACACGCGTAGAAGCAAAACGCCTCCCCATCACTATCCTTCGCCGCGGCGTTCCGGTTGCCCAGATCACGCCCATCGAGCAACCAAACCTTGCCTCCGGCTATGGCTGGATGCGCGGAACAGTGCAGGAACTCGGCGACATCATCGGCCCCACTGGCGTCGAGTGGGAAGCCGGCGATGAGTAACCAGCCCCGCTTCCTGCTCGATACCCACGTCTGGGTTCACTACATCAATGCAACTCCAGGCCTTAAGCCTGAAACAATTCGAGCCATCGACGCAGCCAGAGAATCAGGTTCGGTCTTTATCTCAGTCATCTCTATCTGGGAGATCGCCCTACTCGTTCGCCTCCGTCGCCTCGCGCTGCATACCAGCGTCGGTCAATGGACCGAGCAGGCGTTGACTCTTCCCGGTACGAGTCTTCTTCCCTTCACACCGCAAATCGCGATCGACTCGGTCGACCTGCCCGAACCTATGCACAAGGACCCCGCCGACCGCATCCTCGTCGCAACCACGCGCATCGAACGATTGACACTGATGACGCGAGACCGCGATATCCTCACATACGCGAAGGCTACAAAACTGGCCTGCATCCAGGCCTGAGAAAGTTCTTGATCGAAGACATACGATGACTACGAAGACCACGAAAAACACCCGCATCGCCCTCGTCCAGATGTCCTGCGCCCCGGACACCGCCGCCAACCTCGATAAAGCCGCTGACCGCGTCCTCGAAGCCGCCAAACTTGGTGCCAATATCATCTGCCTGCCCGAGCTCTTCCGCGCTCAATACTTCTGCCAGCGCGAAGAGCACTCCCTCTTCGACACCGCCGAATCCATCCCCGGCCCCTCTACCGCGCGCCTTGCCGCCATCGCCCGCGAGCAGAACGTCACCATCATCGCCAGCCTCTTTGAGCGCCGCGCCCCCGGCCTGTACCACAACACCGCCGCAATCCTGGACCCCGCAGCCACCACGCCAGACAACATCCTCGGCATCTACCGCAAGATGCACATCCCCGACGACCCTCTCTACTACGAGAAGTTCTACTTCACCCCCGGCGACCTCGGCTTCAAAGCCATGACCACCGCCCACGGCAAAATTGGCACCCTCGTCTGCTGGGACCAGTGGTACCCCGAGGCCGCCCGCGAGACCGCCCTCCGCGGCGCTAATACCCTCTTCTACCCCACCGCCATCGGTTGGCACCCATCCGAGAAGGCTGAGTTCGGCGAAGCCCAGTACTCCGCCTGGCAGACCATGCAGCGCGCCCACGCCATCGCCAACGGAGTCTTCGTCGGTGCCGTCAACCGCGTAGGCTTCGAGCACGGTGACGTCGTCCACAATGGCGTCACCATGAAGGGCCCCGAAGGCGCAGGCCTCGAGTTCTGGGGCGGAAGCTTTATTGCCGACCCCTTCGGCCGAGTCATCGCCCAGGCCAGCCACGACAAGGAAGAAATACTCACTGCCGAGATCGACCTTAAACTCCTCGAAGACACCCGCCGCAACTGGCCCTTCCTCCGCGACCGCCGCATCGACGCCTACGGAGGCATCACCAGCCGCTTTATCGACTAGGAAAAGGCCAAGCCCTTAGGCTTGGCCTTTTCTCTCTTTAAATGTGCGCCCTCGCCCCAGAAAATACCCCAGTAGCCCCACCCCAAACACCATCCCCACCACTAGCTCCGTCCCCGGCAGCCCCCGAGCCCCCCATCGCCCATACCCCCATCCATCCACCCAGACCATATAGGCCACCGGCACATTCCCCAGCGAATTAATCAGCGAATACCGCGAGCTCCCACTCTTCCCCGAATCCCCCAGAAACTCCAGCACCACCGCCGTAAACATCGCATACGCCGTCCCCACCGTAAACAGATACAGCGTCACCCCGATGAAGTACGTTGAAGGCCGCAGCGGTCCCAGCCACAACACTCCCAGCATCGCCTCATTCACCAGGCACACCACAAGGTAAGCCACCGCCGCCTTCACCCGGACCGGCAACAGCGTCGCCGCCAGCGCGCCCAACGCCGTCAGCGCTGTCCCAGCGAATCCGTTCATCCACGCCACCTGCGACCCGCTCACGTGATAGTCCGTCGCCAGCCCCGGCAGCAGTCCTATCGCCGATCCGCTCCCCATCGGAAACACCATCAGCAGCACGTACGGAATCGCCTCCCACCGCAGAAACGTCGCCTTGAACTCCCGCCCCACCCGCGCCACCGCGTCGCCAAACCCCGACGTCGCCAGCACCTCCTGCTCCGGAGCGGCCAGCGCCACCAGCGAAGGCGTCGCCACCAGCAGCGCAATCACCCATCCCAACGGTCCCAACTTCATCTTCTGCGCCAGCAACGCCAGGACAAACAAACCCGTCGCCCCAAACGCCAGCGACCCACCCTGGTAGAAGCTCCCCGCCCGCCGCCGCGCCGCCTCCCCCCGCAGCGCTCCCATCATTCCGCCGCAAGCGGCCACAATGAGCTGCCCAAAGCAGCCACTCAAAAACATCAGCGCCACCGCACTCGGCGAAGAGAGCAACGGCCGCTGAAACGCCGCCAGCAACCCTACTCCGGCAAACGTCGCACCCAGCATCAGCCACGTCCGCCGCCGCACCCAGAAGTCCGTCACCGGGCTCCACAAAAAGTAGATCGTCTGCGGCAAAGTCAGCAGCGAAATAATCGACGCAATCCGCGTCACTCCCGTCCCCTGCTGCCGCAGCAGCAACGACAGGGCCCCACCAAACAACCCATTCGCCAGCAGCGCCATCGGCGCAATCAGCAGCCCAAAGATCCACGGACGCTCCCGCACCGTGACTAGCTCCCCAGCAGCCCCACCCGCACGCTCGTTCATCCGCGCAGCTTACCATGCCCTTGTAGCTCCACACCTAATCCTTCTGGGAGACAATAGAAGTCGATGACCACCGCCGCACAAACCCGCTATCGCATGCCCGCCGAATGGGCCCCCCACGCCGCCACCTGGATCGCCTGGCCGCACAACGCCGAAGACTGGCCCGGCAAATTTCAGCCCATCCCCTGGGTCTACGCCGAGATCGTCCGTCACCTCTCCCAGGTTGAAGACGTCCACATCCTCGTCAACAACGAAGCCGCCGAGCAGCGTGCCACCGCTCAGCTCCGCCGCGGCGGAGCCAA
>JANYER010000374.1 GCA_025359825.1 Granulicella sp. | reverse complement strand
CAAAGTTTCTCCCCGCGCGATTTTTCAGGGCACGGGAAAAGAGGCGGCAAGTTCGCCGCCTCCATCTAGTCGTTTAGGTTAGGCTGCTTTCTTCATGCCGCTATCTCTTCGAGCTTCTGGCTGGTCCGTTCTCCGCAAGGGGCGGCTCCAGTGCGGCGAGGATGACACCGGCGGTCTGCTGGACGACTTCCAGCGATTCGGCCAACAGCGAAGCGTTGCCTTTGTAGAGCTGAATGTAGTCGGCGCTCGCCGAACCTGTCACCAGCCCGACGGCCTTACCAACAACGAATACAACAGCCTCTGCTTCTGTCTCGCGCACGGTCTTGGTGGTGGCTGTGCGGCGTTCGCTGCGGTGCAACAATTCGTGTCCCGCCTCGTGGACAAGTGTGCTGAAAGTTTCGGCCTTCGACTGTCCGGGTAGCAATACGATGCGTCCTCCATAGCTCATGCCGAGCGCTGGCGCGATGTTCTCGCTGTAGCTCACGGCAATTCCCTTGCTTTTCAGGAACGCGGCCAAACGGTCGATGCTCTCGCCGGGGTCGCCAGATACTTCGCGCATCTCGGGCAGGTCTACTCCATCGGTTTGTGAAATATCGAAGACATAGGCATTTCTGAATCCGAGCAAGATGCGCTCGCTCTGCTTGGTGATGTCCTTCTGTGCTTCGGAGTCCTTCTTACGACGGACTCCGACAATCGGGGCAAGGATGCGGATACCCTTCTGCCCGGCCATTACGGAACGGCTAAGATTCTTCCACGTCCAGAACCCCGCTACTCTGGTCGCCGAGGGCATTTGCCTCGCGATCTCCAAGACGTTCCCGAAGGAATACGAATGGAAACGGCTCATAGCGGTGAGGTAGTTGGTGAGGGCTTCGGAGTGTCCGGCCTCCAACTGCTCGATCAGCAGCTTGATGTTGGCGGCGATGAGTTCCTGCTTGGTGTAGGGCTTCTTGCTGTCGGTGATGGCGATGGTTTTCATGGTGTTTGCTCCTTGGTTTTTGCACGTCCGCGTTGAAACGCGGCATGTACATGCCGAACGCCACCTGGCGAAGGCGGGGGTAGCAAACGGAAAGGTCTTCGAGCGGAGCTTTTTGGGGGTACCGCGCGTAGCGTGGGGGAGCCAAAACCCGGAGGGTGAATGGCCTTGCAGAGCGCGGGGGGCAGAGCCCACTAGGAAGGCTTGGTTTCCTAATCCAGTGCGTGTCAGCGCACAGAATCTATAGGGAGGGCGTTGCGGGAGGGAAACTCCCGCAGAGGTGGTAGCGGAGAACGCGCAAGCGGTCGCAGCGCGGAGGAGACCTCCTCCGCGAAGAGCGTATACCGCAATGTGTATTGGAACGATTTAGAACAGTGGCAACTTATCGACCGATAGATAAACCATGCGAGATTTCCTGCTGTAGCTCAGGCTGCGGCTTCATCGCTTGCTGAGGCGAAACTGTCTTCTGTAGATCCATCTGCGGAGTATGAGCGCTTTGCCGCGATACGTCATGTCCAAGCGCGATCGGCAGTTTTTCGCGGTCGCTGGTAAATATCTGTGCATCGTGCGCTCCACGCGAGACAGCAACGTAAGCCATGCGACTGTTGAGCAGGTCTTTTGCGGCCAGTTCCGTATCGACGTGAATCAATACACGCTCGGCGGTCTGTCCCTGGCTGGAGTGGCTCGTCACCGCATAGCCGTGATCGAGATGGCGATGCTCGCGCGGATCGAGTTGCACATCGCGCCCACCGTCCATCTTCAAGCGCATCTGCCCGTCCTGGCCGATAGCTTCGACCGTCGCCAACTCGCGGTTGGCGATCTTCAATTCATTGTCTGGCGCAGTGAACTGGATGCGGTCGCCAACAGAGAACGCACGCTGCTCCTCGCGGTAAACCGATACCCCTTGCTGCCGTCGCGGATTGTAGATCAGCTCTGAGCCATTGGCTCGCACCACGGTCAGCAGGTTGTTCTCCGCATCCACGCTCTTGACCCGCGCGTATTCGCCGCGCTCGATGCCGGTCTCCTTCGACGCGCGTGCGTAGCGCACGACATCGTTAAACTCGTACCGCGCGGCCCATGTCCGCTCCGGCCCGGTAAGGTCTTGA
The DNA here is from genome assembly GCA_025359825.1 of Granulicella sp. GTDB lineage: Bacteria > Acidobacteriota > Terriglobia > Terriglobales > Acidobacteriaceae > Edaphobacter. The sequence goes on along the minus strand of JANYER010000374.1, from coordinate 4,104 downwards.
CGCGGGACAAGCGCCTCAATGCGATGTTCATCCTTGCTGACTAGGCCGCGCTCCTGCATCTCGGCACGAATCGCCAGATTGATCTCCACGCGGGAGCGGTTGTCGGGAGAGACGACCAGCGTACCCTCCGGCGACTTTGCATATTCCTTCGCTATGGCAGTGATGCGCTCCTCGTGGCCTAGAATCTCATGGACGCGACCCTGCCGCTCCAAGCCCAGCACGGCCTCGCGCTTCACCTCGCGCAAGCTGCTGGACCACCTGTTTCAGCTCCGGGTCTTTCTGGCGGACGATCTCTTCGAGCTTCACGGTCTTCATGCCAGCGTCCTGAAGCTGCGCGAAAGGACGCCCGGCCTCGACTGCCTCATGCTGCCTCCGGTCACCTACCAGCAACACGCGGTCGTTGGGATGCAGGCGTTGCGCAAACTCGTGCATCTGTTTGGTGGATGCGAGCGAGGATTCATCGAGCACATACAGACGACGTTCGCCGGTGTCTGGCTTCTGTCCACGTGCAAGATGCTTCTGTAGTGTGGATGTTTCCATGCCAGCATCGGCCAGCTTTTGCGCCGCGCGGGATGTGGGAGCGAAGCCTTCAACCCTGTACCCCCCAGCCTCTGCGCCTTCACGGATAACGGCAAGCGTCGTTGTCTTGCCAGCACCGGCGACGCCATCCAATCCGACCATCTTTTCGCGGGAGAGAAATACGTCATCAACAACCCGGCGCTGCGAGTCATTCAGCTCATGGTGGTGGTCCTCTATTGCAATCCGAATCAGCGGAGAAACCAGCATCGGGTCATTCATCCCGCGCTGATTGCCGTCCTGCATCCGTGTAACAATCTCACGTTCCATGCGAAGCATCGCGGCGGTGGTGTACTGCTGTCCTCTGCCGCCATGATCGACGGTGCGAAACTCGCCCCGCGCGGCCCGCTGAGCGAACTCTTGTTGGATGTGGGCATAGGTTGTTTCACCCATACCGCGATGGAGCGCCGCTTCGAGAATGTCGCGCCGGTCCAGCACAGCGGAACGCTCGAACAGATGATCGCGGGCATAGGTGACGGCCTGCTGCGCGGCCACGGTGCTCCGATTCAGCGCCGGTTCGTGAACGTGACGCTGGCCGCGCTCCCGCGCTTCGGCCACAACCCGGTCGGCCTGTTGTCCATAATGAGCCGCTAAGCCCCGATGCCTCTCTAATACCTGTTCCGGTGATAACAACTCTTTGCTGTCCCGCGTCCGGTGTGCGGCCACCTGCGCGGCTCCCGCTCCATCCAATCCCATCTCGCGGAGATGGCTTTTGATCTGTTCTCGGCGCGGACTGCTGGCCTCCAGATACTCTTTCGTATAGCCCTTGATCTCCGGTTGTCCGTGTTTGCCGCGCTCCAGCTCGTAACCCAACCCCTGCAACCGCATCGCCAGCTCAGAACGGTAAACGCCGGTGGCATAGCGTTGCGATGCAAATAATTCCTGCGGCTGCAAGGAGCGCGTTTGACCGTTGTCACGCTCGGTAACGTTGAAGATCACCGCATGGGTATGGAGCTGTGGCGCGGCATAACCGTCCACAGGGCGAGCGGTATCATGCTCGAAGGTAGCGGCAACGAATTTGCCCGTCGTCTCCGGCGCATGGATGTTGCCGATGCGAGCCTGCGTGTATTTCTCAAGCTCGGCCAGGGCAACACGCACGCTCTCTCGATGCGCCTCTCGCACGCGTGCATCGCCGCCCACAAGGGCGGTCAGAGAAACAGACTTCGGCGCGGAGAACGTCGCATCCCAACCGGCGCGATGCTCCACGCTCGTTACTTCTTTGCCATATTTGCCTTCATAAGTTTTGGAAACCTGATGGCGAACAAGCTGCGCTTCTGTGTATGGATGCTTCCCCTCGGTCAGCCTGGCGAAGTGCTCATTGCCAACCGGACCCTCCAAGCCCCACGGCTCGGCCAGCTTGCCTTGCCACTCGCTATGTCCCTGCTGGCCGCGGCTCCAATAGTTCTGCCGCTCCGACGCAAACTCCCGCTCATGGTACGTTCGCACCTGGCTTGCCGAGAGCGGTTTGGAGATCGTCAGCATGTGCGCTCTACTCCGTTAGACGCCTCACTCAATCCCCTTGGACTCATCCCATTCAAACCCGTCGCTCATCATCGCGGATGGTTGAGCGGGCGGCATTGCGGTCTGTGCAGTAGCCGTCGGCGTGGCCGCCTGAGTCGTTAGCGGTTTGGCTACAGGGCGAACCTCGATCAAGGGCTTCGTGGCAGAAGTTGGTAGCGCCAATCGTACCTGCCGCGCTTGTATTCTCGTCTTAATGTCAGTGCCTGAGCTGAGCACTTTCTTCCCCAGCTCTCGCCACAGCGGAACCGGCTTTGTCCACAGATACCGCTCCCGGCGAGCGCTCCGCCACGACCGGATCAGAAACCAGAGAAGCACTGCGGCGACGACCATCATGGCAGGCGGCGCAAAAAAGTGCCACACGGATTCACCGTCATAGAACTCCTGCCGTAGCAGCACCGCCAGCTTTGCGGAATTCACCTCCGTCGGCAGCCCTCGGTCGATGCCCGTCCATCCGTCCGCCTCTGCCTTTCGGTTCATCCAGAAGGGCAGGATGTCTCCCTTCCAGAACAGCTCACGAGCAGGAATCGGAAGCAGGTCATCTTCGGTAGCCAGGGCGTATTGCAGATTCGGTTTGTTCTTCTTCGATCCGGTTGCGAGTTTGAACTTCCATATCCATTGGATCTCGCTCGTTGCTGCCGGGGCCGTCTCATGCCAGGAGCTGGCCAGATAGGCGCCAAAATAGTAGCGCTGGAGTGGCGTGAGCGTATAGAGCAGAGGATGCAGAAAAACCCCGAAGCCAGCGGCTAGCAGGAATTCCCCAGCCACGAGGACAAAGAGAAGTTTCCTCATCGCTCGTCGCCTCCCTGGTCCTCGTGAGCCAGAAACTCTGCGAGCAGTTTGCGGGCGTCGGCCAGCTTCCGCACGTTCGCTTGGTCACGGATTTTGAGCACGGAATCGGGTAACAGATGCTTGCCTTCGGCGCGCGCCTGGGCAGTCGCGTGGAAGAGATTCAGGAGCATGTAGCGTAGTGCCGAGACCTTGGCCAGAACCAGCTCGGTAGGGTCTGCTGGACGCTCCCGCGCGGCTTTCAGGGCAAGCTCGCGCAACCATTCGGCCAAGGTTTTCCCCGCGCCTTCGGCGGCGGTTTCCACCTCCGCCAGTTCTTCTGGCGTGACCCTGGTTGCAATGGTTTTGGCACGGAGAACCGGACGCGCTTCGCCACTCGGCGAGGCTGGAGACTGTAACGGGGCCGGGATGCGGGGAGTGCTCATAAAGGAAGCCCGCCTCAAAACAGCTTGCACCCTGCAATTTTGCCCGTCAAGCGCCGATATCTGGAAGCCTTTGCGTATCAGCACGTTTACACGACTGCGCCCTGGAGTCCTCTGAGCGTTTACGCGCGTAAACGCATTGGCAGTATGCCGGATGTGCAGAGCGTCAAACTGCTGATTCAAAGTGCGTTCACGTTGCCTGACCGAACCAATGTGCCGGTTTACCAGCAGCATCCCATTTGGGGATGACGTGTCACCCTACCCCCGATGCCGCAGGCAGCGTGCCTTTCACGGCTACGGTAACTCTACGTTTCTCGACTTCCTGATGCCTCTAGCGACGGGCAAGAAGGAACCGTCGCACCATGACCGAGGCAGCTTTCTGGGTCAGCGTGGCACAGCTCGTCGTCGCCACCCTCGCCCTCGTCGTCTCCATCGTCGCTCTCTGCAAGTAGGCTCCGGCCTCCTCCGCTCACCCTCAACCCACACCCCAGAATCCTCACAGGCCGCCTAGCGGCGGCCTGTGAGGATTCTAGGGAGCTGGCGTGCCCTGAGCATGACCACCCTCGTGAGAAGAGGTATCGGCGGCTGGACTGCTTTGCTTCTGAGACATGACGGTCGGCTTTACAGGTCGCGCCGTGATCTTCACGTCCAGAGAGGGGATTGGAATGCCCGGCCACTTTTGTACCAGTTGAGAAGAGACGAAACTGGAACAAGAGGAGCATGGAATGAGACGAGGGACGAAGCATACGGCGGAGCAGATCGTAAATCTGCTGCGACAGGTTGAAGTGGGTGTAGCGAA
>JANYER010000359.1 GCA_025359825.1 Granulicella sp. | reverse complement strand
GATTTGCTCCAGGGCGCGGCGGAGCACCGGCCACCGGGTTGCTGCGGGCGCCCGCGTATAGCGACGCAGCCCGTAGCAGCCCAGTGGCCCTGCCGTTGGGCTTAGCTAGCCGGCGACTCGTTCCATTCCCCACATTCTCTTATACAGGGAATGGGAATCGCAGTAGGTTGGAGCGCGTAGCCGTCGGCGACTCGGACCAGCTTGTGCTCGGCCAGCAGGTCATTGAGGACCTCGCCGAGCCGCTCATTGCGGACGTGGAGGCTGGCGCGCAGGGCCGAGCGAGATATCGGGGCCGGGGCCTGGGCGACTTGCTGGAGCACGGCAGCGGCCAGATTCTGAGGGGAGGACGGTGCATTGGGCGCTGGGGGCGGCTCACCCAGCTGCAGGTGGGCTGGCCCGTGGTCGTCGCCGCCGACCAGAGAGAGCGGCATGGGATCGGGAGGACGACTGGCGCGGTGCTCGACGGTCAGCATCAGGTGGTCGCGGACCTTGCGCAGATAGAGGTTGGAGTCTCCCCATGCGTGCAGGTCGCTGGAGCCGCGCAGACCCAGGCCGGCTTGTTGGCCGGCGGGGCCGTTCTTTTTCGTATGGTGTACCAGCAGTACGGACAGGTCATAGGTGCGCTGCAGGGTCCGGAGGAAGGCCAGCACGCCGGAGACCTGGCCGGCATCGTTCTCGTCGATGCGGTGCAGGCGGACAAAGGGGTCCAGGACCAGAAGGCGGGGCTTGTAGGTCTGGATGGCCAGCTCGATCCGACGCTGCTCGGCGTCCAAGTCCACGCGGAGGGAGGGTGGAGTAAGGACCCACAGCGGCAGCGTGGCCAAGTCGAGTTGACGGTGGTGGCACAGCTGGTCCAAGCGAGACAAGACCACTTCGACGGGGTCCTCGGCGAAGTAGACCAGGGCCGGCCCGGCGGTGGGCACGGCGAAGGTGTCCAGACACGGCGTGCCGCTGGCCACCGACAGCGCCAGGTCCAGGGCCAGAAAGCTCTTGCAGGCTTTGGGAGCGCCGCCCAGTACGCCTACGCCATTAAGAGCCCACAGGCGCTCCACCAGCCAGCGGGGCGGGGCCACCAAGTGCCGAAGGTCGGCGGCACGGACTACCGGAAGCGGCACAATGGGAGCGCCCGGGTTCATGGCGCCCCCTGGGGAAGGACCATCTCGCTGATGGCCACTTCCATAATGCGTTCATCGACGAAGGCCTGGGCTGCTTCATCGGCCCGGTACAGCGCGGCCCGCAGCAGCTTGGACGCCAGACGGGGGACGCCGCGGCTGGCACGGAAGAGCAGCTCCAAGGCGGGATCGCTGAGCAGCTTCTTGGTGGCTCCCACGGCGGTGAGGCCATGGTCGACAAAGGCGCCGAAACACTCCCGGTCCATCGGCTCCAGGTGCTCGTGGCAAACGACGCGGCTCAGCAGGGCCGCGTGTTGTTGCATCCGGAGGTGGCGGGAAAGCGGAGTCAGTCCGACCAGCCACAGCGTCAGCAGATCGCGGCTGTCAAAGGCAAAGTTGAGGAAGCCGGACAGATCCAAGAGGAAGCGATCCGAGAGGTGTTGGGCCTCGTCGATGATCAAGATTGGGGCGATGTGACGCTCGTCGACCAGATGGACCAGGGCCTTCTTGATATCAGCCCAGAGTTGGGCCCGGCGATGGGAGGCACGCACCCCCAGCTCCAGGGCCACCGTGCGATACAGGTCCAGCGGGGAGACGGAGGTATCGGACACATACAAGACCAGATAGTCGGGCTTGGGCAGCTGGGCACACTCGTTGCGGATGGCGGCTGTCTTGCCCACGCCAGGTTCGGCGGTCAGGACCCCCAAGCCGGGGTCCTGAGCCAGCTGGGTAAAGCGCCGATGTAGCTTCTGGTGGCCCGGCGTCTTGTCGTAGAAGGTCTTGCCGTGGGCGTTCTTGGCAAGCGGATTTCCGGTCAGTTCAAAGCGGCGGCGGTACATGGTCAGTCCTCCTCAGATTCAGGGGCGTCCGGGGCGACCGGGCGCACACGGCGGTAGTGTTCCGCCTCGATCAGGGCCAGGGGAGAAAGGCCCGTGGGTTGGGTCTGCGGGTCGGGCTCTCCCAGCACGCGATGGCGGTGCCGGGTGGAGTTCCGGATTCGATCTAAAACGACGGTGTCGCAGAATAGATTGCGTTGGAATAGAGTTTAAGGATTCTTTCTATTTTATTCGATT
>JANYER010000357.1 GCA_025359825.1 Granulicella sp. | reverse complement strand
CAGAACCGTATCGTCCAGCAGCTTCTTCTGCGCGTCGGCAGCGCGGAGATCGAAGTAGTCCATCGCCAGCTCTGCATGAAGACTGAGGCGAACGTTTTCAAGGTCGGCGGCCGAGGCCTGGGCCTGCTCGGTCGCCGCGGTAACCGTGCGGCGGATGCGTCCCCAGAGGTCGATTTCGTAGTTGAGATCGAGCGGCAGCAGCATGTCTCCTTCACCGCTGTTGGCCAGGGAGGAGTTGAAGTAGGGCCGGTTGGCCGAGGTGCGCACGTCCGAGATGGAAGGCGCGGTACCAATCGTCGGCGCCTTGCTGGCCCGGTAGTAACGAATCTGTGCGCGCGATGCCTGAAAGTTTGCGGCGGCCTGCTTGAGGGTCTGGTTGGAAGGGTCCACCTCGGTCTCAAGCGTGTTAAGCTGAGCGTCGTTAAAGAGCTCCCACCATGCGCCTTTGAGTAGGGTGTCGCTGGGCTGCGCGGCCTTCCAGCCATCGACGGATTTGTAGGCGTCGGGGCCGAGCTCCTTGAACTCTGGCGCCAGCGCCACGGTGGGCCGCGTGTACTGCGGGCCGACCCTGCAGCCTGTAACGAGGACGCAGGAGCAAGCAAGGATGAAGAGGCTGCGGAACACAGGCCTGCCTGGAGTATGGGAGACAAAAAACATCAGTGCGCACCTTTCTCCGTAAGGAGGTTGGGGCGAACTTCAACGCCACTCGTAAGGGAGTCTGCGGGGTCGAGGATGATCTGATCGTGAGCATCGATTCCGGAGGTAATCTCAACGGTACTTCCGTAGTCATGGCCGATGGTGACGGGGCGGAGCTCTACCTTGTTGTTATGGACCACGCCTACGCGAAGACCTTCTGCCCGGAAAAGAAGTGTATTCGAAGGGATGGTGACGACGTGACTGCCGGGCGGCAGCTTGAAGTGGACGAAGACATAAGCGCCAGGCCGAAGACGGTCGCCGGCATTGTCGACATCGACCTCAACGTTGAGGGTACGGGTGGAGGGGCTAATGGCATTGGAGTTACGAACAATCTCGCCCTGGATGACCTGGCCAGGATTGGAGTCCTGGGTGATGGTGGCGTCATCTCCATCGTGGATATTGTTGGCGTAAATCTCAGGGACGGCGACGAAAACGCGCAACTTGCCAACAGCTGCAAGATGGAAGAGCTCACGCGGGTTGGAGGTTCCGGCGTCAATCAGGTCTCCGATGTCGGTATTACGGGCGGTGATGGTGCCGTCGAACGGTGCGATGATGCGCTCGTAACGCTGCAGCTCTTCGAGCCGATGAACGTTGGCACGGCTGGCTTCGACCGCAGCCTGGGCCGCGATGTAGTTGCTCTTATTCTGGTCGGCCTCCTGCTGCGACACCGCGTGCTTGGCCAGCAGACCCTGCCAGCGTTCACTGGTGACTCCAGCCAGATCTGCATTCGCCTGAATCCGTTCGAGCTCAGCACGCGATTGCTCCAGCTGCTGATCGACCTCTGGAGTTTCAATGGTAGCGAGCAACTGGCCCTTGCGAACGTGCGCTCCAATATCGAAGTACCACTTCTTCAAGTAGCCATTGGTACGCGCATAGATGGGAGTTTCAATGAAGGCCTGTACATTGCCGGGCAGAATAAGGTCCTGCGAGGCGGCTCCGCCTGAGGGGTACGTTGTGTTGACGGTGGAGACAGATGCCTCTCGAGTCGATGCCTTGAGCTCGTCCTCATGACGGGTACGACCGCGGATGCCGAAGAAGATGGCAAGCACAAAAAGAATGAAGATGATAACTCCGCCAATCAGGAATGGATTGCGGCCCGCTGGCGCATTCATGGATTCCGACTCAATAACGTCCGGCTGGGGCGGATACTCCGGGTCGGGACAGGGCTGCGGAAGTTGGTGCGGGGATGACTGTGTGACGTTTTCCATAGTGTTGGCTCCAGACATCAGGCGTGTTGAGCCTCAGTAAGTTTGCGTTCGCGCGCGGCCCGACTGGAACGACTGCCGTGAATGAGAGCGAAAACGCTGGGAACAAAAATGAGCGTAGCTACCGTTGCGCAGATCAGTCCGCCGATGACCGCGCGGCCGAGCGGAGCGTTCTGCTCCCCGCCGTCCCCGGCGCCGAGTGCCATGGGCACCATCCCAATGATCATGGCGAGGGCAGTCATGACAACCGGGCGAAACCGGGTTGAGCCGGCTTCGATAGCAGCGCGGACGGCGTCGCTGTGCTCTTCGAGGCGGGACTTCGCAAAGGAGATCACAAGGATGCTGTTAGCCGTGGCGACTCCCATACACATGATGGCTCCCATCAGTGCGGGAACGCTGAGCGTGGTGTGGGTGAGAAAGAGAAACACCACGATTCCGGCCAATGCAGCGGGAAGCGCAGTGATGATGATGAAAGGATCTACCCAACTCTGAAAGTTGACGACGATCAGCAGGTAGACAAGCACGATGGAGAAGAAGAGACCACCTATGAGTCCAATATAGGCAGACCGCATGGTGATTACCTGGCCCTTCAGCGTAATAAAGGTCCCTTTTGGTAGGTCTTTTTCACTACGGTCGAGAATTTTGGTGATGTCCCGGCTAACCGAGCCCAGGTCGCGGTCCTGCACGCTGCCATAGATATCAATCACGCGGCGGAGGTTGTAGTGGCTGACGACTCCCATCTCAGTGCCGCGATGCATGGTAGCAAGATCGCCGAGAATCTCAGGCGTAGTGGACGTTGCGCCTGGTACGGTGGTCGACGTGTTCTTGTTGATAGGGATGTTCTGCAGGTCCTGCAACGAGCCCATCTTGTACTGCGGCGTCTGCGCGACCATGTTGTAGCTGACGTGGTTCTTCATGTTGAGGAAGAACATCGGCGTGACCTGGAACGAACCACTAAGCGTATTGAGGATGCTGGTGGCGACGTCTCGCTGCGTGTATCCGCCCTGTAGGGCTTTGGTGCGGTCGACTTTCAATTGCAGCGTGGGATTGTCGAAGGGTTGTTGAATCCGCAGATCAGTAAGGCCGGAGACGTGGCGGAGTTGAGAGAGGATATGGTCCGCCCGGGCTTTGCTGACGTCGACGTCGTTTCCTTCAATCTGAATGTCGATGGGAGCGGGTACGCCAAAGTTGAGAATCTGCGTGGTAATATCCGCCGGCAGGAAATAGAAGGTAGCGTCTGGGAAGAGGCGAGGCAGAGTGCTGCGCATGGTACGAACGTAGTCCGCAGTGGGTTTGTGGTCCTCTTTGAGATTAACCATGATGTCGGCATCGTTGGCGGCCAGCGTTCCATTGGTAAGATGCTGGGTGTTCATGGTGCTGTACGGAAGGCCGATGTTATCCAGAATACTAACGATCTCATTGGCTGGGATCACTTTACGGATCTGGTCTTCGACCAGGTCGCAGAGACGAGCTTGCTCCTCGATGCGCAGTCCGGGAGCTCCCCGAACATGGAGGATGAACTGGCCACTATCCGTATCCGGGAAGAAGTCCTGACCGAGAAAAGGAACCAGCAGGAAGACGATGAGGCATAGGCCGAGGAAGCAGGGAATAAAAAGACGACGGGCTCCCACAAGGCGTTCCAGCAAGCTTGCGTACGCAGCGCGGACCGCCTCAAACAGGCGTTCAAAGCCGCGTTGGAAGCGCGAGAAGATCCCGGTACCACCGTGGTCCTTATGACGCAACAGATACATGGCGAGGGTCGGCACAAGCGTGCGTGAAAGCACGTACGACGCCAGCATCGCGAACACGACCGCCTCGGCAAGCGGAACGAAGAGGAAGCGCGGAACCCCGGCCAGAAAGAACATTGGCAAAAAGACGATGCAGATGCAAAGCGTCGAAACCAGCGCCGGGACGGAGATTTGTGCAGCGCCTTCGAGGATCGCCTCGCGCAGGGGATGACCCTCATCCAGGAAGCGCTCGATGTTCTCAATCGTGACAGTCGCATCGTCGACCAGGATGCCAACGGCAAGCGCCAGCCCGCCGAGCGTCATGGTGTTAATGGTTTCACCCATCAGACCCAACAGGATGATCGAGGTCAGGATGGAGAGCGGGATGGAGACCGC
>JANYER010000347.1 GCA_025359825.1 Granulicella sp. | reverse complement strand
TTCACAAACTCGATTGCTTTGACAGACAGGGGTGAGGCGAGTTCGATTGGGTTCGAATCGACCCATTTCTACTGGTTGAAGACTGCCTTGAGGTAGTTGCCGTAGCCGACGATTACGGTGGATGCGATGAGTAGGAAGAGGCCTGCGGAGACGAGAAGTTTGGTGCGGGTGCTGGTGCCTCTCCACTCTTTGAGGAAGAGTCCCCAGAGGGTGGCGAAGATGATGATGCTGGCCATGTGGAGGGTCCAGGAGGAGAAGTCGTACTTGCCCATCTTGGTTTGGCCCATGGAGTAGAAGAAGAACTGGAAGTACCAGATGACGCCTGCCATGGCGGCGAAGAGGTAGTTGGCGACGAGGGTTTTGGGGGCGACTCGGTCGTAGGTGCTGGGGTCGAGGGGGTCGAAGTCGACGAGGGTGTTGCCGGCGGCCTGGCTGGCGCGCATGGGGTTGAGGCCGGGCTCTCCGATGAACTGGCGGACGGAGCCGTTCTTGAGGATGAGGACGGCGGACCAGACGAAGTTGGTGATGAAGCCTCCCCAGAGGACGACGATGAGGACGGGGAGGTTCTGCCAGAGGTCGAGGCGTCCGTTGGCGAGGAGTTCTGCCTTGGCGAGCTTGGCGATGGGGGCTCCAGCGTCGAGGCCGAAGGCGAAGAAGGAGCTCATGATGCCGGCGAAGACGGCGACGGCGACACCTTTGCCGAAGTTGAAGTCGGTCTCACCGGCCTCAGCCTTCTCTTCGGGGGTGACTTCGTTCTCCTTGGAGTATCCGGCAGCGCCGTTGACGGCGACACCGATGACGCAGACGAGGACGCCGAGCATGATGATCTTGCCGGAGGTCTCGTGGAGGATGGTGCCCATCTGGCCGTGGAAGATGGGAGGCACGATGGTTCCGAAGGCGGCGCAGAGGCCGAGGGCGATGGCGTATCCGAGGGCGATGCCGAGGTAGCGGATGGCGAGGCCGAAGGTGAGGCCACCGACTCCCCAGAGTACTCCCCAGAGAAGGGCGTAGTAGATGGTGGAGGGGTTCTGCGCGTAGGCGGTGTGGAGGATGGAGAAGAGGTTCGGAACGAAGATGGACGCGAGCAGGGTGGGGGCGATGAGCCAGGCGGCGATGCCCTGGATGATCCAGTAGATCTCCCACGACCAGCGCTTGATGCCGCGGAAGGGGATGAAGTTGGTGGCTGAGGCGAAGCCGCCGATCCAGTGAAAGATAACGCCGAGTAATGGATTTGGTCCCACGGGATCCCCGTTCCTGTTGATGCGATAGTTTTGGTGGACTGCGCTTATCATCGTACCTGAGACAGATTGCGGTGGTGAAATGTAGTCTGTATTGGATTGGGATTGAGACGATTCAGGTCTTGATGGTTGAGTGCGGTGTTAAGTTCGTTGCTGGGTTTTATAGGGAGGCCGGTCCTGCGAGTTTCGCTTTTTATTACGTGCTACAACGACACACTGTTTCCGAATACCGGCAAGGCCGTGGTGCGGGTGCTGGAGCGGCTGGGGCATACGGTGGAGTTTCCGGCAGGGCAGACGTGCTGCGGACAGATGCATTGGAACACCGGCTACCAGGCTGAGGCGCTGCCACTGCTGTCGCGGTTTGTGGAGCAGTTTAGCGGGGCGGAGGCGGTGGTGGTTCCGTCGTCGAGCTGCGTGGCGATGATGCGCGACCACTATCCGAAGATGGCGGACGAGATCGGCGACGTGAAGCTGAAGGCCGAGGTCGCAGAGCTGCTGCCGAATGTGTTCGAGTTCTCGGAGTTTCTGACGAAGCGGCTGGGGCTGGAGGATGTTGGTGCTTACTATCCGCATCGGGTGACGTATCACGCGAGCTGCCATGGATTGCGGAATCTGGGTCTGGGGGATGGGCCGCAGCGACTTCTTAGGGCAGTGCGAGGGATCGATCTGGTGGAGATTGCCGGGCTGGAGCAGTGCTGCGGCTTTGGTGGAACGTTTGCGGTAAAGAACGCTGAGGTTTCGAGTGCGATGCTGGCGGAGAAGACCAACGCAATTCTGAATACGAAGGCTGAGGCTTGTACGGCTTGCGATAACAGCTGCCTGATGCATATCCATGGGGCGTTGCATCGGCAGCGGACGGGCATACAGACGGTGCATCTGGCGGAGATTCTGGCTGGAGAGTAGAGGCAGCCAGAAGCAGTGGATTTTTGCAGTTTTTTAGTAAAGCGATTGTGAGGTTTTCTAGTGAGTGGAACGGCTTTG
>JANYER010000339.1 GCA_025359825.1 Granulicella sp. | reverse complement strand
AGTAAGGGGTTGAAAAACATCTAAATCGTTGAAAATAAAGGGATGGAATTTCTCTACTTGGGAAGCTGACGTTCTGCCACTGAACTACTCCCGCTTCTCCTGCAATTATAACTCGCCTCAGTGAAGCATCCTCCGGCTGGGAAGAGGAACAACTTCCTCTCCTTTTATCAGCAGATAGCCGCACCCTCAGGCGCTCCGCAAAGTCCGCAGCATAGTCCGAATATCTTCCGTCTCCACGAAATACTCATCCGGTTTCGACCGGCCATCACTCTGCACTGACCCGGGAACCAACCTGCGCAGCGAGCCGTGAAAATGCGTCGCACCGGTCACCCTCGCAAGCTGCGCGGCATTCTCAAGACGCAGTCCGCCACCCACTGCAATTTGTATCCTTCCAGCGGTTTGCTTCACCAGCGCTGCAAGAGCGTCTGCTCCGGCGACGACATCCGCCTTACCACCCGAAGTCAACACTCGCCTGCAGCCACTCGCGATCACATCTTCCAACGCCTGCGAGAGATCGGGGGTGTCGTCCAAGGCTCGGTGAAAGGTCGCCTCGTACGGCGCAGCAAGTGCTACCAACTGCTGAGTCCGTTCGATGTCGACCGTACCATCGCCTCGCAAAATCCCCAATACAAATCCGTGAACTCCAAGCTTTAGGCCATGCACGATGTCCTCCCGCATTACGGAGAATTCCGCCTCGCTGTAAACAAAGTTTCCACCACGCGGGCGCACCATCGTATGCACAGGAACCTTACTGAGACGAAGCGCCTCCTGCAGCAACCCGTGACTTGGAGTCAGACCACCTTCACTCAGCGCGGAGCAAAGTTCGACGCGGTCAGCGCCGCCATTACCAGCCGCGACACACGCATCTATGCTCTCGGCACAGAGCTCAAACACAACGTCACGCATAGGGAAATTCCGTTTGGCATCGATATACTGCTCTGCATCAGCATATGCCCGCATTCCTTTATTCTGCATGAACCAAACGCTTCAAGGAAATCGCGCACTGAGTCAAAGCTGTTGTGGCACACCTAAAGAAACGTATGGGCCTCTTGGGTGCGCCACAAACCTCAGCTTAGATTGACCTAAGTACGTGCGATGAGTTCCTCAGGAAACGTCTCCGAAGGGATCATCGGCGATTCAGTGTTTGCTGCGGGTGCACCCATGGAGAGTGCGCGGCCACCAGGGCCTACCCAGGTCTTTGTCCAACTGCGAGAGACGATGCGCAACATCAGCAGGATAAGCAGCGCAAGCCCGGCATAGACGATGAAGCCAATGCGGTACGAACCGGTATGTTGTTTGGACTGGCTAAGTGCGAGGGGCAGAATAGAGCCGCCGAGTGCTCCGATTTCTCCAATCATGCCTCCGGCAATCGCTGTCGTTATGGGCCACCGTAGAGGCACCATCTGGAAAGTGGCACCGTTGCCAGCCCCTAGGGCTGCGAAGCAGAGCATGAACAAACCCGTTGTCATTGCCAGCGACGGTGCAGTCGTCAGACCGAAGAGTCCAGCGATTGCAATCAGGAATATCACCGAGAGAGTTGTAATACCGCCAACCTTATCGGCAAACCAGCCGCCCAGGACGCGTGTGGCGCTACCAGTGAGTGTGGCAAAGACGGTGTAGGTGCCTGCCTGGACCTTGGTCATGTGGAACTGGCTGACGTAAAAGGTTGGCAAGAACGTTGCGAGCCCGATGAAGCCTCCGAAGGTAATGATGTAGACGAGATTGAAGTACCAACCGTCCTTTTCGACCAGGCATTTGAGGTGCTGGGCGAGGGACTGGTGCTCGACATCCGGTGGCTCTTTGGCGAAGACGACCATGACGAAGAGCGGCAGTAGCATCATCAGGGCCGCGAAGCCGTAGACATTCTGCCAGCCGAAGTGCGTGGCGAGTCGCGGAGCGAAAAGCGCGGCTAAGGCAGTGCCGCTGTTACCCGCACCGGCGATACCCATGGCAAGCCCCTTGTACTCCTTAGGAAACCATCCTGAGCCCAGCGAAAGGGCTACGCCGAAGCTGGCACCAGCGAGACCGAGCAGGACGCCCATGGCAAGGACGTTATGGAACGTATGGACGAAGAAGAAGCCGTACATCAGGGCGATAATGATGGCGGACATCTCAACGATGGCCGCACTCTTGCGACCGATGTACTGCGATAGAACACCAAGCGGAAACCGCATCAAAGCTCCGGCCATGGTCGGGGTAGCGATCATGACGCCTGTCTGTGCGGGAGAAAGGTGGAAAGCCTGAGTAATGAAGGGCCCCATCGCGCCGTTGAGGACCCAGACGGCGAAACTGAAGTCGAAGTAGAGGAAGGCTGCAAACAGCGTGGGTGGGTGTCCCGACTTGAGGAATGCTTTATAGCTGGCCATGCAAGATCTCCTGGAGTTTATTTTTGTTTGGGACCGGCTTGGCATCGCGCGTCGGGGGGCGAGGACAGTTTGGCTTGATACGGTGCCCTCGGCGTTGAGGGCGGGGTAAAAGTCGTTAGCGCAGCGGCGAGCGTTCAATACGGACAGCGCACTGCTTAAAATTTGGCTCGCGCGAGATAGGGTCGAAGGCGCCGAGCGTGACGAGGTTGGAGTTGGCCTCGGAAAAGTGGAAGGGCATAAAGACCTGACCGGGGGCGACGATGCCGGTGATGCGGAGTTCAACCTGTGCGACGCGGCTGCGGCGCGAGACGACGGTGACGCGGTCGTGTGAGCGGAGACGCAGCGCTTCGGCGTCGACGGGGTTCATCTCCAGCCACGCGTTAGGAACCATGCCGTTGAGTTGCGGGACGACCCCGGTCTTGGTGCGAGTATGCCAGTGCTCGACGGTGCGGCCGGTATTAAGGATCAGGTTATATTCTTCGTCGGGCTGTTCCAGGAAGGGCTCGCAAGGAACGTTGTGGAGCTTGGCGCGGCCGCCTTCAAAAGGGAAGATACCGTCAGCGTAGAGGCGGTCGCCACCCCACTGGACGCCGCCTTCGCGATCGATTCGGTCCCACGAGATGTCGCTATAGTCGCAGGCTCGACCTGCAGAGACCCGTTGCCACTCCTGGTAGGCGTCATGGGTGGTGATCCAGCTGGGGTAGAGTTCATCTCTGACCGCCTTGCCGGAGGGGCCTATGCCGAGCTCTTCAGCGATGGCGAGGAAGATGTCGAAGTCGGTGCGGGCATCGCCGGGCGGATCTACAACTTTGTTCACCTTGGAGACGCGACGCTCGGAGTTGGTGTATGTACCCTCCTTTTCGCCCCAGATAGCGGCGGGCAGGACGAGGTCGGCGAAGGCGGTGGTGGGTGTGGGGTGGAAGCCATCCTGGACGACAAGAAACTCCACCGTCTCAAAGGCTTGCTTGATGAGGTCGTAATTGGGGAACGAGACGGCGGGGTTGGTAGCAACGAACCACAGTGCTTTGATGCTGCCGGTAATAACCGCTTCGATGATGTCGGGATAGGCTTTACCACGGGCGGATGGGATACGGTCGGCGTCGATCTGCCACAGCTGGGCGAGCGCCTGCCGGTCTTCCGCATGGTCGAACTTGCGATAGCCGGGGAGGCCGGAGGTGAAGCCGGTTTCGCGGGTACCCATGGCGTTGCACTGGCCGGTGATGGAAAAGGGTGACGCACCAGTGCGGCCGATGTTGCCGGTAATAAGAGCCAGGTTGTTGATTGCGGTTACAGTTACAGCTCCCTGGGTGGAGTGGTTGACGCCCATCGTCCACCCGATGAAGGCAGCTTTCGCTGTGCCATAGAGATGAGCGACATGCTCGATGGCGGCAAGGCTGAGGCCGGTGATGGCGGCAGTGTGCTCGGGGGTGAAGGTGGTGACGTACTCCGCGAAGCTGCTGAAGCCTTCGGTGTGGGCTGAGATGTAGTTGTGGTCGATGAGGCCATCGCGGATGAGAATATGGGCGATGCCGTTAAGCAGGGCAATGTCAGAGCGCGGCTTTACGGGCAGGTGTAGGTCCGCCATCATTGCGGTCTTGGTGACGCGGGGGTCGGCGACGATGAGAGTGCGATGGGTATTGCGCTGTAGCCTCTCGCAGAGGATGGGGTGGTTGTCGGCGATATTGGCACCGATGAGAAGGATGACATCAGAGGTTTCAAGATCTTCGTAGGAACCAGGGGGGCCATCGCTGCCAAAGGAGAGCTTGTAGCCAGAGACAGCGCTGGCCATGCAGAGAGTAGTGTTGCCGTCATTGTTGCTGGTGCCGAAGCCTAGCTGGACGAGCTTGCCGAGAGTGTAAGTCTCTTCAGTAAGAAGTTGACCAGTACCGACGACACCCAGTGCACCGCGACCATAGCGGGACTGAATATCGGTAATTCGGGAGACCATGGTGGTGATGGCTTCGGCCCACGAAACGGGGGTCAATACTCCGTCCTTGCGAAGCAGTGGTGTGGTGGCGCGGCCAGGAGCGGTAAGAATGTGGTGCTCGCTGAGTCCCTTCGGGCAGAGCTTACCTCGATTGACAGGATGGTCAGGGTTGCCGCGCGTTGCTACGGCCTTCCCATCTTTGATGCCAACCAACATGCCGCAGCCGACGGAGCAGTAGCCGCAGGTGGTCTTCACCCAGCTTTCGGCGACGCGGGACTCGGAGATGTGGCCGAAGAGAGGGTCTTCAGCGTAAGCGTACTTTTCACGCGCGATGTCGATGCCGAGCAAGCGCTTGGCTATTTGGAGGAGACTCATGCGTGTCTCCCCTGGATGAACGTGAGGCCCATGCTGAGCGGAACTACCGAGACGAAGAAGAGGTAGCGTGCGGTAAGCACCGCTCCGGTGGCAGCAACAAGAGCCAGAGGCCAAGCCCCAATCGCGGCGAGCACCGCCGAGCCCATCGCCAGACCGACGCAAAGCATGACGGCGGGACGCATCTGCATGCTGCTAAGGAGCGAGAAAGAGGCTCGCTCCTCAAAGAGCGACGAACCATGCAGCCTCGTAAGACGGACGAGTTGATTTGCCAGCCATGCAATTGCCAGAAGGATGGTGGGTGCGGCCCTGTAGTGGATTTGCTGGTGTGCGAAGTAACGAGGCCAATAGCTGCCGAGCATGGAAGCGAGCTGATCCAACACCGGTGCCAGGGCTGCGCCTATCAGAGCCGCAGAAATAAGGAAGTCGATGGGAGTGTGGCTCATGTTCCACGATGGCCGGGCGGGAACCAGATAGATATAGGCACTGGCGAGGGTTCCGAGAATGCCAAGGAGTACAGCTATTTTTCCAAGAATAGGCACAGCCATAACATGGTGAGTGAAGCCGAGCGATTGCGCCCAAGAAGCCGCAGTGCAAACACCGATTGCCAGGAAGAAGAGCCCGAACAGAAGCACTTCCCTGCTGAGCCATGATCGACGCCACATCTTGAGCGCTCGCCACGCATAAGCAGGGCGGCCAAGGTGGAAGACGGAGATGTTGAGCGCGACGGCAGTGAGGATGGCAAGTAGGGTGAGGCTAACGGTATCCGTGGCGTGCGCCAGCAGCATGACGGAGAGTGCGCCGACGACAGCCTGGACCATCGTCGTCATGAAGACCAGCGACCAGTGTGGATGCTCGGCGCGGAGCTGGCCGTTGTCGACTCGTTCGAGGGTAGCTGTCTCGAGTTCCGGCGGCAGCGTGATGCGTGTAGTTGAAAGGGTGTGGCGCGCGGTCGGCATGCCGGGTGAGTCAGCGGTGGCGTGATCGACGCGCCACTCCAGTTTATTGACGATTTCAATCTCGATGGCGTGTTCCGGACAGGCGTTGACGCAGGCGGGTTCGAGACCGTCTTCCAGTCGCCCCTGACACATATCGCATTTGCCTACCACGCCGCGCTCTGGGTTGAACTGTGGAACCGAGTAGGGACAGTTCCACACACAATACTGACAGCCGATACAGGCATCTGCGGAGTGCACGACGATGCCCGTAACGGGATCCTTTTTATAAGCGTCCACCGGACAGCCCTTGACGCAGTCCGCATCGAGGCAGTGGTTGCAGCCCATAGAAAGGTAGTGCCGTACGGTGTCCGGATAGGTGCCACCTTCAAGTTCGCCCACACGGCGCCAGTTGATCTCAGCAGGGTTGCCGTTCTGCTCGTTGCAGGCGACTTCGCATGATCGACAGCCAATGCACTTGGTCATGTCGAAATGGAATCGATACTGCTCGCCTTCTTCGAGCAGGCGCTCGGGGATGAGCGCGTTCACGACACGTGCGGGTGCACCGGACTCCAGCAATGACATGCGTACGAGGTCGAAGCTGTTGCCGTCTGTTGCGCGTTCGTGAAGTGGTAGAGACAAGTGGTGCCTTTCGCGTTCGTTATGCAGCTACTTGCGAAAACAAATTCTTTGGCTTCCCCCGCAGGAAACAATTTGAAAGCGGTTAGTAAACATCACGGAGGTAGCGGTTCTGTTCCTGGAGTTCCTGTACAAACTCTTTGGCGTCTTCCTCGCTCTTACTGCCGTGCTGCTTGACGAGCTTGTGGAGGGCGGCGTCGACGTCTTTAGCCATGCGGGAGGCGTCGCCGCAGACGTAGATGGATGCACCTTCGTTGAGCCAGCGGTAGAATTCGGCACCGTGTTCGATCATGCGGTCCTGCACGTAAATCTTGTGCTCCTGGTCGCGGGAGAAGGCGGTATCAAGGCGGGTGAGGTGACCGTCGTTCGACATAGCTTCGAGCTCCTCGCGGTAGAGGAAGTCGGTTGTGGAGGAGCGTTCGCCAAAGAAGAGCCAGTTGCGGCCAGTGGCGGCGAGGGCGCGGCGCTCATGCAGAAAGGAACGGAAGGGCGCGATACCAGTTCCAGGGCCAATCATGATGATGGGCGCAGCATTGTCCGTCGGTAGGCGGAATTTTTTGTTTGGCTGGATGTAGATAGGCACGCGAGCGCCAATTGGGGTGCGCTCCGCGAGCATGGTGGAGCAAACCCCTACACGTTCGCGATTGTGCGAGCGATAGCGGACGACTGCGATGGTAGTGTGCAGCTCGTCCCTATGGAAGGCGGGACTGGAGGAGATCGAATAAAGACGCGTGGTGAGCTTGGGGAGAAGGTCAACGAGCTGAGCGGGCGCGGTGAGGAAGTTTGGGCACTCTTCCAGGAGATCGATGACGCTGCGGTCGTAGATGTAGGAATCGAGCTGCTTCTGGGCGTCAGGGGCCAGGAGAGTGTGAAGTCTGTCGCAGTCGCCGAGTGCGGCATAGGACTGCAGGATCTTGCGAGTAAGGCGTGAAGGCTGCAGGTGCTGCAGCAAGGCCGTATGCAGCGTAGTGGTGCCGACCTTGGGGAGCGTGACAGTTGCGTCTGGGGAGAAGCCGGTGAGGTGAAGGATCTCTTCGACGAGGGCGGGATCGTTCTGGGCGAAGACGCCGCAGGCATCGCCGGCTTCGTAGTGCACCGCAGATTCGACGAGCGAGATACCGACATGCACGGTGAGCTTGCTGGAGACTTCGTGCGTCAGTGGACGCTTTTCGATCACCGCAGCGAGATAGGGATTTTCGCGGGTGTGAGTGTGAGGTTTGGATTCGGCGATGGAGGCCGGCGTGGCGAAGGTGAGGGTTGGTCCGGTGGATTGCTGATTGAGACTGGCGAAAGCTAGGGACTTCCATTGTTCGAAGGGGGCATCGACCTCAACGCCACTGTCTATGCGATCGCAGAGGCGGGTGCCGCCCAGGGCGTAGAGGCGAAGGTCGAGGTCGATTCCGAATTTGCAGAAATGTTCGTAGCTCGGATCGCCGAGCGCAAAGACTGCATAGCGGAGATCGTCAAGACGAGGCGCGGACGGTAGTGAAAGGGCTTCAAAGAAGGCAACAGACCCATCGGTTGGGTCGCCATCGCCGTACGTACTGGCGAGTACGAGAGCGTGGGACTCCTCGGCGAGTGAAGCGGGCGTGTAGTGGTCGAGTGAGGCCAACTGGGCGATATGACCCTGCTTGTTGAGCTCCTTGACCAGCTTCTTGGCGAGCCGTTCGCTGGTGCCGCTTTGCGTGGCGTAGAGGACGGCCACCTTAATGGCGACAGTGGAAGTCTGGGTCATGCCCGGCTGCGCGGGATGGCTGGAGAAGACGCCCGCGAGGAAGCCATTGAGCCATGCGCGCTGTTCGGCGGAGAACGGGGCGTCGTCGGGGATGAATGGGATAAGTTGGCTCATTACGCTTGCTCCGGTTGGGCGAGTTGGCGTAGCTCGGCGACCGAGTGACGGCGCGTGAAGGCCAGAAAGCTTTCGTCCGTAGTTTGCTGGGTGATGTAAGCAGTCATGAGGTTGTGGAGTATCGGGGTGAGTTCGGTGAACTTGATGGCCGGGATAAATTCCCGGGCGAGGCCTTGGTCAGCGTCCGCGCCGCCACCAAGGAGGACTTGGTAGCCCTCTTCACCGGAGACCTTGACGCCCATCAGCCCGATATCACCGATGTAGTGTTGGGCGCAGGAGTTGTTGCAACCCGTGACGTGCAGGTTGATGGGCTGGACGATCTTGAAGTGCTCGTCGAGGTACGTGGCGAGCGACACGGCGTGGGTCTTAGTGTCGCTCGCGGCGAAGCGGCAGCCCTGGTTGCCGGTACAGGCGACGGTCCCGCTTAGGACTTTGCCTGCAGTGAAGTGAAGCCCGCCGGCAAGAAGAGCTTGCTGAGCAGCTTCCAGGTGATGCGTTGCGATGTTTGGAACAATGAGGCTCTGCCAGACCGTAAGGCGGAACTCGCTGGTGCCGAAGTCGTCTGCGATCGTAGCAAGGGCCTGCATCTGTGCGGCGGACAGGCGACCAACGGGGACCACGACACCGATGGAGTGTAGTCCTGGCTGCAACTGCGGATGGATACCGATGTGACCAGCGCGGTCGATGGGGAGACGTGGTTCACATTGGTCGACAGGGAGGTATAAAAGTGGGAAGGCGAGGAGCTTTTCAGTTTCGGCGAGAAACGTTGGAATACCCCATTGGTCGATGAGGTATTTGAGCCGGGCCTTCTTGCGGTCAGTGCGGTTGCCGTGCTGATTGAAGACGCGGATCATCGCGACGGCCACCGCGACAGCCTGATCCGGGCGCAGGAGCAGACCGCAATCTGTGGCAAATTGGCGGTGGCCGGTGATACCGCAGAGCAGCACGCGAAAGTAGACGCCGGCAGGAACGTCCTTGCCTTCAGGGATTCGGACGGCGGTGAAACCGATATCGTTGGTGTCCGCCACGACGGAGATTGTGCCGCCGCTGTCAAAGGCAACGTTGAACTTGCGTGGGAGACCGAAGAGGTCGCGGGAGTTGGAGATGTAATGCTGGAGCGCGGTGGCCAGGGGCTGGACGTCGAGCAGTTCGGTGGGGTCGAGGCCCGAGAGCGGTGAGGCCGTGATATTGCGTATGTTGTCAGCGCCGGAGCCGCGTGAGGTCATGGCCAGCGACTCGACCTTGTTGAGGACGCGCACGATGTCGCGGGGCTGAAATTCGCGGATCTGCAGATTGGCGCGGGTGGTGAGATCGCAGCGACCAGCACCCCAATCGGCGGCGATCTCGGCGAGGCCGCGCATTTGGGTCGAAGTAAGAATACCGCCGGGGGCGCGGAGGCGGAGCATGAAGGAGTCTTGCGCGGGGGCGACGTAGAAGAGACCGTGAAACTTGAAGCGGAAGAGATCGTCGGGGCCGGGGGCACGATCGTCGGCGGCGTGGGTGACCATCTTGTCCCACACATCGAGGCCGTTCTGCTCGTACTTCCACATCTCTTCACGGCAGAGGTCGCTGATGGGTGTGCCGAAGAAGAGCGGCTCGGGGGCTTCAACGGCCAGGTTCTCTACGCCGGTGCCGGCGTCGTTGGTGATACGACCATCCTGCAGATGACCAGCGAAAGGCCGCTGCTGCATACCCGCGAAGAACCCTTGCAGGTACAGCGTCTGCGTTTCGGTAAAGCCCGATTTTTCAAGAATGACGGACATGCTTCACAGCTCCAGAACGATGCGGTCGAAGGAACGAGGCTGCAATGTTCGGAAGTCTTATGCGTCTGCGCTGTGCTGTGAAGGGAAGAAAAGCTACTCGCGCAAGATGACCTGAGAATCGAACACCACAGAGTGCGGTGGATGCACAGCTCATCTTGGAGGCTGAGTGAAGCAAATTGTAGCGAGGTAATCTTCGCAGGACAAACTCATCCGGGAGTTTGCCAACCTTTCAAAACCTCTACGGGAGAGTTTTGAGTGCGGTTGGTTGAATCGTAGAGCAGGTTGCGAGAAATCGCAAGAGATTATCGTGCGAAGACAAAGTTTGGCCAAACTTTGGTCAAATTCGCAACAAATTTTGTCGTGGAAGGGCGGACGTGCTATACCTCGATGCATCTTCCACAATGTTGTGCGACACCTTGATGTGACTCGCATGCATTCAAGAAGCCATCGGTCAGTCCTCTGCAAAGAGGCCCTTGAATTGGCCGGTTTCAGCATATCGACGGGCATTCCGTCGCGTAGTGCGGCTGCCTGGATGCAGTCTGGCTTTCTCCGTTCCCCCCACAATTTCCTATTTCACTGCTGGTTTTCTCGGCGGTGTCTTCGACCTTTCTCGCCATCTGGCGAGCTCTCCATTGTGTTTGAGGTGAACTCTTTTGCAAAAATTAGCTCTTGCCTGTGCAACATTTCTCACTTCTCTCGCTTGCATTGCGCAATCAGCCGCGCCCGCGAAACCTCTGCCTACATCTCCGGTTAGCATTACCGTCTATGACCGGACGCGTATCAATGCCGTGCAATGGTTCACAGCAACACCCACAGCAGAGCGCTATGGCTACCTGGAATCACTTGTCCGGATTGGAATTGCACAGAAGAGGAAGACATTCGATTGGCAGTTGGAGCTGACTCAACCGTCTGTACTTCTGTTGCCCAACGATGCTGTATCTGCCGTCACCGCGCAGGGTCAACTCGGGCTGGGGGGTACCTACTTCGCCGCCAACAATAGCCAGACCAATAATGCTGCCGCAGCACTTAAGCAGGGATTCATTCGCTTCCATGGCAGTAACCCAGGCCGCTCCCTGCGGATCGGGCGATTTGAGTTCTTCGATGGTCAAGAGACCACGCCCAAGGACAAGGATCTGCTCTACCTCCAGACCAACCGCATGACCGCGCGTATGATCGGCAACTTCGGCTTCTCCACCGGTCAGCGCAGTTTTGATGGCATCGACGGGCACTACAACGGCAAGACCTGGGACCTCACTGCAATGGCCGCGCGTGCAGACCAGGGAGTGTTCAATATGAACGCGAATCCCGAGCTGAATGTTGACTTGCAATACCTTGCGTTTAGCAAGTATGGCTTCAAAGATCACCTGCTATGGCGCGTGTTTGCTATGGACTATCACGATGGACGCACGGGGCTGACCAAAACAGACAACCGGGCGCTGGCTGTTCGGCAAACCGATCACAAGAATATCCGACTGGGCAGCTACGGCGCAGATTTTCTAACAACGATGCCTATGGGCAAAGGCAAATTCGACCTGCTCGCTTGGGGCGTGCTTCAAAACGGAAACTGGGGCGTTCAAAACCATCATGGGGGAGCAGTCGCTGTAGAAGGGGGATACCACGCCACCCAGCTGCGAACGGCACCGTGGCTGCGGGGCGGCTTTGTGCGCAGCACCGGGGACAACAACCCGACAGACGATCAGCACAATACGTTCTTCCAGGTGCTCCCAACACCTAGAACATACGCGCGATTCCCGTTCTACAACATGATGAACAGCAAAGATCAGTTTGTGCAGTGGATGGACAAGCCGACGAAAAAGCTTGATATCCGCACGGACCTGCACTTTCTACAACTGACATCAAACACCGACCTCTGGTATCAGGGCGGGGGCGCCTATGACAATAAGGTCTTTGGAGTAGTGGGGCGACCCGCAAATCTTCATTCCAGCTTCTCTTCGGTCTTCGACGCATCTGCCGACTATCAGCTCACAACCGGTATCGCGCTCACCGCCTACTACTCCCACGCATGGGGTAAGAGTGTCGTGGCTGCTATCTACCCGGTCGGCAAAACCGCCCAGTACGGCTTTCTTGAGATGACGTACAAGTGGGGTGTAGCGCAACGCCCTGTGAAGTAACCAGCAACACGCTGCATCCCCGCAAGACAGAAAACACATCCGTCCAGAAAACGCGGATGTGTTTTCGCGTTTCTACGCAACGAAAGAAGGCGTGTATTCTTGTTTTGAACACCTATTATGAGTTTTTAGCTTTACCCAACAGCTCCCGCTTTGAAGAGACCCTTCGAAACGGAGGCCGAGTTGTAACCCACGCACCTTCGCAGAATGAGATGAGGCAGCATGGCTCACGCCAGTTTTGACGGCCTCCGAGTGCTCTCACTCGAGAGCCGCCGGGCCAAAGAAATCGAGAAACTGATTCGCACGTACCATGGCGAACCGTTTGTCGTGCCTTCAATGCGTGAGGTAGGAATTGAGAGTCATACTGCTACGCTGGCCTTCGTTAGCGAACTACTCAAGGGAAAGTTTGATCTGGTCATCTTCATGACCGGGGTGGGCGTGCGTGCACTCATGGACATTGCCAACACGAAATATGACCCAACGGATGTGGTCGACGCGCTGCGTAAGGTGAAAATTGCTGCGCGCGGACCCAAGCCGGAACAAATGTTGCGCGAACTGAAGATTCCTGTGATGGCCACCAGCACGGAGCCGAACACGTGGCGCGAAGTACTGACGCTGCTTGACGAAACCTTCGGAAGCTCGCTGAACACCATGCACGTTGCGTTGCAGGAGTATGGAGCCTCCAATCCTGAATTGATCTATGGGCTCAGTGAGCGTTGCTTATCCCTGACCAAGGTGCCTGTCTATCAATGGGCGCTTCCCGAAGATCTTCAGCCTCTGCGAGAGTGTGTGCTGGGCATCACCACCGGCTTTGTGGATGTCGTGCTCTTCATGACCGCGGTGCAGGTCATTCACCTCTTCCAGGTGGCAGAGCAAATCGGTGTGGTAGCAGAGCTGCGAGCAGGCTTGGCGACCATGGTAGTGCTCTCGATCGGGCCCACGACTACGGAAGAACTAACGCACTACGGTGTAATTCCCGACTTCGAACCCTCGCGGCCGAAGATGGGCTTTCTAGTCAATGAGGCCGCGCAATACTCCGGCAAGCTGTTGAAGACCAAGCGAGAAGTAGTAGTGGCAAGACTTGCCAGCGAGGAGATAAACCCGGCAGCTGACGTTGAAAGTGCCACGCAAAAGCTACCCGTGCGGCGCGTGGCGGAATCCACCTCGACGATGGCAGGATTTCGCGATGGCTTGATTCCGATGGAGTTCCTGCATGAACTAAGCAGTAGGATCGCTGCAGCCGATCCTTTCCACGAGGTACTGACGCGCGTCTTGGAATTCGTGACCTTGATGGTCCCGTGTGACTCTTGCTTTGTCTATGTACTCGAGGGTGAAAAGTTGGTGCTCCGTGCCTCTAAGAACCCTCATGCCGATATCGTCGATCGGCTCGGGCTACAGGTAGGCCAGGGGATTACCGGGTGGGTCGCAGAGCATCGCGAGCCCGTAGCGATCGACTCCAAGGCCTCGGATGATCCACGGTTCAGCCCTTTCATCAACCTTCCGGAAGATCGCTTTGAAGCAATCTTGTGTACGCCAGTTCTTTGCGCGGGCCGCGTGGTGGGCGTCATTACCATGCAGCATCGGCTCCCGTACCAGCACACGAGTGTGGAGGTGCGTCTGCTATCCACAATCGGCTTCTTGGTAGGTGCGGAGATTGAGCGCGCACGATTGGAAACAGAAAACCTGCAACTCTCTGACCGGCTCGAAACTCGCAAGGTTGTGGACCGCGCAAAGAACATCTTGCAGCGAGACTTCCAGCTCACCGAAGAAGAGGCTTATAGAAGAATGCAACGCGAAAGCCGCCAGCGAAGGAAGGCAATGCGCGAGATAGCAGAAGCGATTCTACTCACAGAAAGTATGCGACGAACGTTGGACTAATTACAGGCTCGAAGCGCATGATTGGAATCTAAACCGCACACTGGCTTGGGCAGCCAATGGATTCTTTGGTGGAGCTGAGCGGGATCGAACCGCTGACCTCCTCGTTGCGAACGAGGCGCTCTCCCAACTGAGCTACAGCCCCCCACGTACATCGTGCAGTGTCAGCAAAAACGCTCACACCCGAATGACAAGACGAGTGTATCAGCACCCACCCCAATCTCTCAAACCCCTACGCGTCCGGTCACTTCTGTCCCTGCAGCCAGCGGCTTTTCGACCACATGCCACACCTGGCCTTCGTCGTCGATCGTGACGCCCAGCACTGGAACCACCAGCCGCGTACCGCTGCGGGCCACTGCCTCCAAAACGCCGGTGTCACCTACGGCAAAGACGCTGCTGCTCACCGCCATCTGCCACTTGGCGACACCCTCGACCCGCGACTCCAGGCGAATGTCGGTGACCACTCCTGCAAACTCTGCGCTCACTTCCCCACCGCCGCGATCAGCGCTTCCATCTCTACCTTGCTGCCCACACAGAACGGGGTACGCTGATGGATTCCCTCTGGCTTGATGTCCAGAATCCTGCCCGCCCCGTACGTCGCCATGCCACCTGCCTGCTCGGCGATGAACGCCAGCGGATTCGCTTCATATAGCAGCCGCAGCTTGCCCTTCGGGGCCTTCGTCGTAGGTGGATATAGGAATACGCCACCCTTCAACAAGGTGCGATGGAAGTCCGCCACCAAACTGCCGATATAGCGGGAGCTGTACTCCTTACCCAGACCGCCGTTGCGCAGCTTCTCCACATAGGCGCGGTACTCCTCGGGCCAGCCGGCTGCGTTCGCTTCGTTGACGCTGTAGTAACTGCCTTGCTCCGGCATCTTCATCTGCTCATTGCTCAGCACAAACGCCCCGATGGTCGGATCCAGCGTAAAGCCATGGACTCCGTTGCCCGTCGTATACACCAGCACGGTGGATGGTCCGTAGACCACATAGCCCGCAGCCACCTGGCGAAACCCAGGCTGCAGAATCGACTCCTCCAGCGTCCCCAACTCTGACGGCAACCGTCGCAGCACGCTGAAGATCGTGCCCACATTTACATTCACATCGATGTTGCTGGAGCCATCCAACGGGTCGAAGACGATGATGTACTTGCCCGTCTCCGCATCGCGGTTGAAGGTCACTGGCTCTTCGTCCTCTTCACTAACGAGTGCTGCAACGCTGTCGCGCAGACCCAGGCAGTGCAGCAGAGCCTGGTTGGCATAGACGTCGAGCTTCTGTTGCTGCTCACCCTGCACATTCTCCGCGCCGAATGCACCGTACACATCGCTCAGCCCAGCCGACCGGATGCGTGCCTCCACCATCTTCGCCGCCAGCGTAATACCGCTCAGCAACCAGCTAAAGGTCCCCGACGCCTCACGGCCCGTCGCCTTCAACGCGGCTTGTTGCTGCTGCAGAATATGCTGCTGCACCGTCGTAATCATCGCCATCGAGTCAGTTCCCCATCTCTCTGAATGTCCTCTACAAAAGCAGTGCAGAAGCCAAGCCTAGCATCGCGGTAGAACTCCAGCCAATCTCAGTGAGCCGAAATTCGCCCAAAACATTCGATTATCGAGCCGACACTTTGCTAGCGATTCGAATCCATCCCGTTTCCCCTAAATCCACAGTTACAATCAGCCCATGCCCTCACGCAGACACTTCCTCCAGGCGGCTGCCGCAGCTGCAGCAACTCCGTCCCTCCTTCTCGAAGCGCAACGGCCAACCCGCCCTGCCTCCGACCCTGCGATGCCGCTTCCGCCGGCAATCGCAGCAATTCCCCGTCGCATTGGCGAAGCTGTCCCCATCACCTTGGCGGAACGCGAACAGCGGCTGGAGCGCGCCCGCAAGCTACTCGCGCAGAACAAGCTCGGCGCGCTGGTCATCACCACCGGCACGTCCCTGCGCTACTTTACCGGCATCACCTGGGGCCAGTCGGAGCGCTTCTTCGCATGGGTGCTCCCCGCCGTCGGCGCACCGTTCATCGTCTGCCCAGTCTTTGAAGAAGGCCGCGTCCGCGAGCGTATGGAAGCCAAGCCCGCCACTCTGCCCTCCGCTTCCACCACCAAGGTCTACACCTGGAACGAAGATGAAGACCCCTACAAGCTGCTCGCCAAGGCACTGAAAGATGCAGGTCTCACCACCGCGCGCATCGGTGTCGAAGAGAAGACGCAGTTCCTCTTCTCCGACGGCATCGCCCACGCCAGCCCCACCCTCACGACTGTTAGC
>JANYER010000316.1 GCA_025359825.1 Granulicella sp. | reverse complement strand
GCGCGATCGCAGAGGGCGGCGCGCAGCGGGTGGTGTGGGAGACGAAGGAGCAGGCGATGTTGCTGACCGGACCTGCGGAGATTATTTGTAAGGGTGAGGCCGAAGGCCTGTGAGCGCCTATGAGAACGTAATCAAGCCGCGTGCGGTGCGAGCGGGTGCGACTCTCGGGATCGTCTCGCCGGCGAGTGCGGCCAAGCCGGAGTTGGTAGCGATGGGGGTGGAGGCGCTGGAGCGGCTTGGCTATCGCACGAAGGTGTTTCCCCACGCGCTTGCACGCGGACCGCTCTACTATGCGGGGAGGCTTGAGGATCGTCTGCAAGATCTGCATACGGCGTTTGCCGATGATGACGTGGACGCGATTCTATGCACACGCGGGGGCTGGGGGTCGGCGGAGTTGCTTCCATTTCTTGATCGAGAGCTTATCCGCGCCCATCCAAAAGCATTCCTCGGGTATAGCGATCACACGTCTTTGCATCTCTGGTTACGCAATGAGGCGAATCTGGTGAGCTTCCAGGCGCCGATGGTAGCAGCGGACTTCGCGCGCGAGGGCGGGGTTGATCTCGAGAGTTGGAGGCATGCTTTATCCGGCCAAGAGGGATGGACGCTTGGAGCGGAGGCAGGGCTTCGAGTGTTGCGGCCAGGTGTCGCTGAAGGTGAGCTGAGTGGGGGATGCATTGCGATCTATGCGGAGGCGATTGGCACTCCGTATGGAGCGCGGGCGGTGGGCGCGAGAGGAAGGATTCTCTTTCTTGAGGATATCGGGACGAAGCCGTATCAGTGGGACAGGATGTTGCTGCATCTGCGCTACGCGGGGCTGCTGGATAGCGCGCACGGCATTGTGTTTGGCGATATGACCCAGTGTGTGGCGGCGGCGGAGGTTGAGTTTCTGGAGCGGGCGATTCTGCACTCGTTGCGGGAATTCAAGGGGCCGATTGCGATTGGGTTGCGGTGCGGGCATGTGAGCGCGCCGAATATTACGCTGCCGCTGAATGTGCGCGTGCGGTTGGATCTATCGAATGCGGACAAGCCGCAGATGCAGTTTCTGGAAACAGCGGTAGCGG
This sequence comes from Granulicella sp., assembly GCA_025359825.1. Taxonomy (GTDB): domain Bacteria; phylum Acidobacteriota; class Terriglobia; order Terriglobales; family Acidobacteriaceae; genus Edaphobacter. The sequence goes on along the minus strand of JANYER010000316.1, from coordinate 1,591 downwards.
TTTAGGTTGGAGGGCGAGGCAAGGATGCAGAGCGGAAGACATATTCATCTGATTGGGATCTGTGGCACGGCGATGGCGTCGCTGGCGGGGATGCTGCAATTGCAGGGGCACCGTGTTACGGGTTCGGATGCGGCGGCGTATCCGCCGATGAGTGATCAATTGGTGGGGCTGGGCATCCCGGTGCTGGAGCCTTATGCAGAGGTGAATCTGCAGCCAAGGCCTGATCTGGTGGTGGTGGGGAATGCAATCTCGCGGGGGAACGTGGAGCTGGAGTATGTGCTCGATCAGCGGATACCGTTCTGCTCGATGGCTGCGATTCTGCACGATGAATTTTTGACTGGGCGTGAGTCGCTGGTGGTCGCGGGGACGCATGGCAAGACGACCACAACCAGTATGCTGGCCTGGATCTATGAGGTGGCATCGCGGGAGAATCCTGCGCTCGCACCCTCGTTTCTAATTGGTGGCATTGCGGAGAACTTTGGGACGAGCTTCAAGGTGAGAGCTACGCGACCGTTCCTGATTGAAGGCGACGAGTACGATACTGCCTTCTTCGATAAAGGGCCGAAGTTTCTGCACTACTTTCCAGACGCTGCGATTCTGACGCATGTGGAGTTTGATCACGCCGATATCTACAAGGACCTGGATGCGGTGAAGACAGCCTTCAAGCGGTTTGTGAATCTGATCCCGCGACGGGGCCGGATAGTTGCGTTTGATGGCAGCCCAAATGTTGGAGAGTGTGTTGCGAAGGCCTTCTGCGCGGTGGAGCGTTATGGGTTCTCCGAAGATTCTTACTGGCGCGTCTCTGAGTTGACACACGATGCGGTGGAGACTCGTTGGAAGTTGAGCCGGGGTGGTGTGCATCTTGCTGAGCTGAGCCTGCCAATGGCGGGTGAGCATAACGCTTTGAATGCTACGGCTGCTGCGGCGTTGGCGGCGGGGCAGGCGGTGCCGGTAGCGGCGATCCAGGAGGCGCTGGCGACGTTCCGGAGTGTGAAGCGGCGGCTGGAGGTTCGAGCAGAGGTGGGTGGAGTGACAGTGGTGGATGACTTTGCCCATCATCCTACGGCGATTCGTGAGACGCTGCGGGCGTTGCGGGAGCGGTATGCTGGGCGGCGGCTGTGGGCGGTTCTGGAGCCGAGGTCGAACACGTTGCGACGGAACGTCTTTGCCGACGCGCTGGTAGAGAGCCTGGCGCTGGCAGACCGCGTGGTGCTGGCGGCGGTGTTCAAGTCGGAGATTATTCCTGTGGCCGACCGGCTGGTTCCGGAGGAGATCGCGGAGCGGCTGGTGGAGAAGGGTAGAAGTGCGATGGTGTGTTTGGATGCGGATGCGATTGTGGAGGCGTTGCGGGAGCAGTTGAAGGCGGGCGATGTGGTGGCGATTATGTCGAATGGCGGATTCGGCGGCATTTACGACAAGCTGCCGAAAGCGCTGGAGGCCAGAATTGGTGCTGTCGCGACCAGGAGCTAGGCCGCTGAGGCTGGGTTCTTGTGCTGCGGTGGGGTATTCTGGGTAATGGAATGTTCTCTACACTCAAGCTGGTATTTGTCTACCTTACGCTAGGTCCACTTGCGGGCCTGATTGGAATTCC
>JANYER010000292.1 GCA_025359825.1 Granulicella sp. | reverse complement strand
ATATAAAACGACTTAGGTCGCAGCTTCTGGCTGGTGCCTAAGTCGTGTTGATCTATAAGTTCAATTGTACGGAATGCACCATAACTAAAGACTCATTTATATTTCGCCGCTAAGTGTTGATGGGGATTGGGTTAATTGCTTTGGATGGGTGGTTTGGTATTGACATGCGATTTTGCTCAGTGTTTTTGAGAAAAAATAGTTTTGCGAATGGTGGGCGAGTTCTATGAACTACTAGCTACCTGCGCGCGTATCCAAATCATGAGCAATCCATCAAATGCAGGTCTGTTTCTGGTTGCGATGGTTTGGTCGGTGGCCGCTATGCCTTCACGGAGTGTGGCTCAGAGTCCTGCTGTACCCGATGCGGTGGTTGACAGGCTTCGACTGAAAGACCGCCATCGTTCGGGGTGGCGTCGGTACGGAGAAATTTATCGGGGACTGGGAGCTGCGACCCGGAGCACCTCTATCTGGCTGCCGATGGTTTTCGCATGACCAACTGTCCTCTAATTGCTGCCTTGTTTATGGCATACGTTCCGGCAAACGGGGCAGCTCTTGGATTTTCGACCGACGGCCGAGTGGTGGGGTCTCCGGACTGGATGAAGTCGGAAAAGTACGATATTGATGCACGGGTTGACGAGGCGGATCTATTGGCATGGCAAAAGCCGGTCCTGCAAAGGCAGATGTTACACACGATGATGCAGTCGCTACTGGCAGAGCGGTGCAAGCTGGTCGCTCATCGCGAGATGCGAGACAAGCCAGTGTATGCGCTGATGACGGCGAAGAACGGTTCGAAGCTGCAGTTGGCGAAAGCGGTCTCGTCGGCAGCCATCCTTGAAGAGCATCCGGGTGCAGGGGCAGTTCCTGGAGGTGGCGGTATGGTCGTGTTTGGTGCAGGCGGTAGCATGCAGCTTTATGGAGTGCCCATCGAGACGCTGGCCATTGTGCTATCGAACATGGTGGGGCGACCGGTGGTGAACAAGACCGGATTAACGGGCAGGTACGACATCAAGCTGGAGGAGCCTAAAGCGCTTGCTGCGGATGGTACCGAAGAATCCAGGGCCTCGGTATTTATTACAGTGCAGGAGCAGCTTGGGTTGCGCCTGGAGTCCATGAAGGAGCCTGTAGAGGTATTGGTGATTGACCATGTGGAGCGGCCTTCGGAGAATTAGCAAATCAACCGTTTCAATATGGCGGGCTAGCGAATTATGAGAATGAACTAAGACTAGGTGTAAGGCTTGCGGCCATCGGCTTGCTTTGTTCACTGGCATGGACAGTGGACTGTATGCAGCCTATACGGGATTGATGGCTCGGACGCAGGCGTTGGATACTGCAGCCAACAATCTTGCGAATGCTGGAACGAGTGGGTTCCGGGCGCAGCGGGACTACTTTCGCGGAGTGCTGGAGGATGCTGCGGGGATGAACCCGGCGCTGGCATCGCAGGTAGGTGGGTCGGTGAACGGATTTGGGGTGCTGGGTGGGAACCGGCTGGACCTGAGCCAGGGGGAGCTGGCGGCGACTGGGAATCCACTGGATGTAGCGGTGCGTGGAAATGGATTTTTTGCAATTCAGGCAGGGAGCAGAACTCTGTACACGCGCGATGGTGCGTTCTCGCGTTCGCCTACTGGTGTGTTGCAGACGGCACATGGGGAGCCGGTGCTGGATGTGCAGGGCAAGAGTATGACGATTCCTTCAGGTGTGGTGCGGATCTCTCCGGATGGAAGCGTATCGGTGGCGACGGCGGATGGCAGCGCGATTGTGGGACAGATTGGGGTCTTTGATTTTCCGAAGCCGGGTATGTTGCAGGCGGAGAGTGCAGGGCGCTTGTCGGCGGAACAGGCGGGTGAGCCAAGGGCTGCAAACGGTGAGATTCAGCAGGGCTCCGTCGAGGGCGCGAATGAGGATGCGGTACACGGAACGATGCAGTTGGTGCTGGTCCAGCGGCAGGCCGAGATGATGCAGAAGGCGCTGAGTGTGTTTAACAACGACTTTGACAAGACGGCGGCGGAAGAGTTGCCGCGGGTTTAAGGCAACAAGCTACTAGTTCCCAGGGACTTGGTACGAGGTAAGAGCAAGAACGATTGCGAATTGGAGGCTGGATGATACGTGCACTTTATACGGCGGCGAGTGGCATGAGTGCTCAGCAGGCCAATCTGGATACGGTTGCGAATAACTTGTCGAACTCGGCTACGGCTGGGTTTCGTCGTCGACGGATGCAGTTTGAGGACATGGTGTACCAGAACATGATCACTCCGGGAGCGGCGCAGAGCCAGCAGACTGTGTCGGCGGGCTTGCAGATTGGCCTGGGTACGCGGTCTGCGGCGACGGAGATGATTATGACGCAGGGAGACTTCAACCAGACGGGGAATTCGTTGGACCTGGCGATCCAGGGGCAGGGGTTCTTCCAGGTATCGAAGCCCGACGGCACGATAGCGTATACGCGGGCGGGTAGCTTCCACATGAACAGCCAGGGGTCGATTGTGACGGCGGAAGGCGATGCTCTGTTGCCAGCGGTGACGATACCGGCGAACTCAACTTCGATCACGATCTCGCAGTATGGAGTGGTGTCGGCGACTACACCGGGACAGACGGCGGCGACGCAGTTGGGGATTCTGCAACTGGCTACGTTTGCGAATCCGGGTGGGCTTAGCTCGCTGGGTGGAAATTTATTTCAGCAGACAGCCTCATCGGGTAATGCAATTACGGATTCGCCGGGTGGGACGAGTGGGATCGGGACTTTACAGCAAGGATATCTGGAGAACTCGAACGTGGATGTGGTGGCGGAGTTTGTGCAGATGATCCTGGCGCAGCGAGCGTATGAGAGCAACTCGAAGGTGGTGCATGTGGCGGATGACATGTATCAGCAGATCAATGGGATGGTTCGTTAGGGAATGGTTCGTTAGGAGGGCGTGATGCGAGATGGCTTGCGATGGTTGTGGTTGGCTACGGCTGCGCTGCTTGCTTTGTCGGCGCCGGGGTTTGCGGCGGGTAGTTGTGAGGCTGGGCAGCGGGTGGTTCGAGATGCGGAGTTAGCTCGAAGCTGGAGAGTCGTCGCGGACTGTGGTCATCCGGAGTGGCCGGCCCGGATGGTTGCAGTTGCGGATGGTTCTGCCTCATCGGCGCGGGTGCGTGAAGTACGAGCGGCGGCTGTGCTGCCTGCTTTGGTGCGAGCTGGAGAGACGGTTCGGGTTTGGCGGCAGGATGCGATGGTGCGGTTGGAGACGAGTGGAGTGGCGGAGTCCAGCAGTGCGCTTGGTAAGTCTGTAAAGGTGCGGCTGGTGCGTCGGGACAGCGGCGGACAGGTGATGGAACAGCATGTGTTTGGCGTGGTGGATGGTGCGGGAAGTGTGGAGATGATCCGATGACGCGATGGAATCGAGTAGGTGGTTTGGTGATGTTTGGTTTGGCTGGTAGTGCGCTCTATGCGCAGGTGCAGGTGCAGGCAAATGTGCAGGCCCAAGCGAATGTGAAGGTGGGGCCAAAGGGTGTGAGTACCAAGGCTGCGCCGAGCGGGGCTACGACTTCGTTGGCGGCTTATCTGGCGCAGGCGCGTGCTGTGGCGGCGGTGGACCAGGCAACGCCGGGATCAATCTGGGTAGAGAGTGGGCGGTTCACGCACTTGATGACGGATGTGAGGGCGATGCGGTTGCATGACCTGGTGTCTATTGTGGTCTCTGAGAGCCTGGCGGCTTCGACGGATGGGTCGGTGAAGAACTCGCGGGCGTCAAACGCGAGTTCGCAGATCTCGAATTTAATTGGCCTGCTGCATACGGGGAATGCTCTACAGAATCTGGTGAACCAGACTTCGAATGCGGGGTTGAATGCGCAGGGGACGAGCGCTACGACTTCGAGTTTGAGCACGACGCTGGGCGGGCAGGTGGTGGAGGTGCTGCCGAACGGGATGCTGGTGATTGAGGCGGCGCGGGAGGTGGAGTTCAGCCAGCAGACACAGACGATTGTGCTGCGCGGGTTGGTGCGACCGGAGGATATTTCGCAGCAGAACCAGGTGTTGTCGACCGCGATCTCGAATCTGGAGCTACAGGTGCGAGGTAAGGGAATCGTGACGGACTATACGCGTCGTCCGAATGTGCTGGTGCGGTTGTTGCAGCGGGCGTTGATTTTTTAGAAGCGGATTTTCTAAGAGCGGGTACTAGTTGCTTGGTACTTGGTACCGGGTTTGTTGGATTGGAGAGTATGGATGCGACTTGTGGCTTTGATGGTCGGGGTGATGATGTTGGGGTTGGGCGGGGGTTGGGCGGAGGAGGTGCCGGCTCGCCAGGCGCGGATTAAAGATATTGCTTCGATTGAGGGGATTCGAGATAACCAGTTGGTGGGGTACGGGATCGTGGTGGGGTTACAGGGGACGGGGGATAGTCAGCAGACGACGTTTCCGACGCAGACGCTGGCGGCGACGCTGTTGCGCATGGGGGTGAGTGTGCCGGCGGCTTCGATACGGGTGCAGAATCTGGCTGCGGTGTTTGTGTCGGCGACGTTGCCGCCGTTTGCGCGGCCGGGGACGAAGCTGGATATTACGGCTTCGTCGGCAGGGGATGCGCGGAGTTTAGAGGGTGGGTTGCTGCTGTTGACGGCGCTGTATGGGGCGGATGGAAAGATCTATGCGCAGGCGCAGGGACCGCTGGTGGTGGGGGGCTACTCGATCAATGTGAATGGAAATGTGAAGCAGTTCAACCATCCGAATACGGCTCGTATTCCATATGGTGCGATGGTGGAGCGCGGGGTTCCGCTGGAGCTGGCAGGGCGGGAGCAGTTCTCGCTGCTGCTGGAGAATGCGGACTTCAAGACGGCTGAGTCGATGGCGAAGACCATCAATCTTGAACTTGGACACACGGCGGCTCATGCGGTGGACAGCCGGCGGGTGGATCTGGTGGTGGGGAAGGGCGAAGACATTCCGGCGCTGCTGGGGAGGGTGGAAGCGATTGAGATTCCGGTGTTTCCGCGGGCGAAGGTGATCGTGAATGAGCGGACAGGGACGGTGGTGATTGGGGGGACGGTGGTGCTGCAGCCGGTGTCGATTCTGCATGGCGGGTTGTCAGTAAATGTGGTGAGCCAGTTGCAGGTGTCCCAGCCGGGAGGGTTCTCGGGCGGAACCACGCAGGTGGTGCAGCAAACAAAATTGGAGGCCACGGACAAGCCGGTAAGCCGGATCGAGCTGAAGCAGGGAGCGACAGTAGATGACCTGGTGCGAAGCCTGCAGGTCATTGGGGCGACGGCTCGGGATGTGGTTTCGATCCTGCAGGCGATGAAGTCGGCGGGGGCTCTGGAGGCGGAGATTGAGGTGCTATGAGGATTGAGGTTGGGAGTACAGGGGTGGAGGCTGGAGCTGCTTTGCGGGAGCATTCGCGGCTGGTGGATGCGGCGCAGCAGTTTGAAGCGATGCTAATGCAGGAGATGCTGAAGCCGATGCAGTCGTCTGAAAATAAATGGGATAAGGACGGAGAAGAAGTTGATAAGTCTATGGACACGCTGAGCAGTTACGGGACGGAGGCGGTGGCGAAGGCGATCTCCAAGGGTGGTGGTTTGGGGATTGCGAAGCGGGTGGTGGCGCAGGTTGGGTTGGAACGGGAGCATCGTGCGGGCGTGCCGGTGGAGGCTGGAATTGGGACAGGCTCAAGTACGAAGGTCACTGGTACTAAAGTGTCCGGCGAGTCTGCCGATAAGTTCAAGTAGACGGAGGAACACTATGAACTTTATGAGCGGAATCGGAAATGGATCGCAGAGTTTGAGCTTGCTGGCACCGGTATCAGGGAGCAGCATTGTGCAGACGAATGCTGTGAAGGCGAGTAAGGATTCGGATGGCGACTCGGTTCAGGCAGCGCAAGGGAACGTGGTTGGGAGCGCGGTGACGATGAGTTCTACGGCTGGAGTATTGGCGATGTCGCTGAGTGGTCCGGATGAACGGGCGGGCAAGGTCGAGGCGCTACAGGCAGCGATTGCTGCGGGGACCTATAACGTGTCGGCTGCGGATGTGGCGGACAAACTGATTCAGACGTTGCTGAAGTAACGCGACAGGCAAAGGGGATTGGCATGGGCTTCGAAGAGCAGATGGGCGCGGTGCTGATGGAGACTACGGCGGCGCTGCGCTTTCTGCGGACTGAGGAGCTGGAGGAGTTGGAACGGCGAGCGGTTGCTCTGCTGGAGTTGCACGAGGTTAGTGGTTTGAAGAATGCTGCGGGGTTGGTGGGGCAGCGGGATGCTTTGCGGGATTGTCTGGATGTGACGGAGACGAACCTTGCGGTGTTGCGGCGAATTCTGAAGCGGGATGAGGAGCTCTGATGGGGACTTTGTCGGCGCTAATGCATTCGTCGCTCAGTGCGTTGCAGGCAGACCAGGCGGCGCTAGATGTGACCGCGAAGAATGTGGCGAACCAGAATACGGTGGGCTACACGCGCGAGGTGGTGCAGTGGTTGGCAGGGGACTCGGTGAGTCTGAGCAATGGTGCTGAGGGCGGTGTGACGCTGGGGAGCGGGCCGGTATCGCAGCGGGACAGG
>JANYER010000233.1 GCA_025359825.1 Granulicella sp. | reverse complement strand
ATGACGCACCGTATCCGACCGTTAGGTAACGATTGCCGCCGAAAAGTGGCTTCGATTGTAATTTTGCTTGCCATCACGCTGATTGCTCGTGGTCTACATGCGGCGGGACACTACGCCGCGATGCAACAAGTCGCCACGATTGATGCAATATCATCTCCAGCGCTTACCGTTGGTATTGGGACGATGCATACGATCTATCAACCCAATCCGGTCTATTCTCTCAATGCCATAGCGGGACGCCTTCAAGGCCCTGTCGTCCTCGTTATTGTTATTTCTCCGCAAGGAGACGTCTCGGAAGTAGTCTCAGCCGACGGACCACCACTTCTCGCTGCAAGTGCTCGCGAAGTCGTGCAGCAATGGAAATTTAGGCCTCATGTGCAAAATAGACAACCCATTGCAGTCAAGACGCTAGTTGCTGTTTACTACGACCTCGATCACGCAGACCACCCGATCACAAGCTCATCCACTGAGCTTATCCCCCGGCGTATAGGAGGAGGAGTCTTGCCCCCACGTATCTCGCATGCAGTGGATGCTAAATTCTCTCCCCAAGCCAGGAAGGAACAGATCGGTGGGACGGTCATTGTAAAACTCATGGTGGACGAGAGAGGCAAACCTCTTTACGTCGGAGTTCTTCGCGGGGTTGGAATGGGCTTGGATGAAAATGCAGTTGATGCTGTAAAGCAATACAAGTTTGAACCCGCTACGGAAAACGGGAAGCCTGTGAGAGTTTCGATCAACGTTGAAGTAAAGTTCGTCTACAAGAAAGATTAGTTGGACTTTTGCAATCCGCAACAAACAAGGCCTGAGGCGTAGCTTATGCCAGCCAGTTGTTCCACGCTTCTAAGGCGCGGTCGCATTGGAGTTTGTGGCGTTCTTTTTTGTCCCGGATCTTTTTGCGCAGCTCTTCTTCGAGGGGTGGGAGGAGATCGAAGGTGATGTTGGCGGGGGTGAATTTTTTCTGTTCGGCGTGGGTGATGTAGTGGGTGAGGGAGCCGTTGGCGGAGAGGCGTGGGGCGGGCTGTGGGGTGTGGCCTTGGGCGAGTTGTGCGGCGTAGCGTCCGGCGAGGAGGCCGGAGGCGATGGACTCGGTGTAGCCTTCGACGCCAGAGAGTTGGCCGGCGATGAGGATGTTGGGGTGCTGCTTGAGCTGGAGGGTTTCGGTGAGCAGGCTGGGGGCGTGGATGTAGGTGTTGCGGTGGATCTGGCCGTAGCGGAGGAACTTGGCGTTCTCGAGGCCGGGGATGAGGCGGAGGACGCGGGCCTGCTCACCGTACTTGAGGTGGTTCTGGAAGCCTACGAGGTTGTAGGAGTCGGCGCGTAGGTTTTCCTGGCGGAGTTGGACGCAGGCGTAGGGCCAGCGGCCTGTCTTGGGATCGGTGAGGCCGGCGGGTTTCATGGGTCCGAAGCGGAGGGTGTCGCGGCCGCGGCGGGCGGTCTCTTCGATGGGGAGGCAGCCTTCAAAGTACTGGAGCTTGTTGGCGGTGCCGTCTACGGGGAACTTCTCCCAGTCTTTGGCTTCGACGTTCTCGGCGGTGATGAGGGCGTCGAGGAAGGTCTCGTACTCCTCTTTGGTGAAGGGGCAGTTGATGTAGTCGGCGGTACCTTTGTCCCAGCGGGCGGCGAAGTAGACCTTCTCCATATCGATGGTGGTGGCGTCGACGATGGGAGAGATGGAGTCGTAGAAGGCGAGGTGGTCGGCGCCGGTGAGGCGCTGGAGGTCCTGCGTCAATGCCTTGCTGGTGAGGGGGCCGGAGGCGAGGATGGTCAGGGTGTCGGCAGAGTTTTCATCGAGCGCTGTGACCTCTTCGCGGTGGACGGTGATGGTGCCTGGGCCGCTGCCTGCAAGGGCATCGATGCGGGCGGCTACGCGCTGGGAGAAGAGCTCGCGGTCGACGGCGAGGGCGTGGCCGGCGGGGACGGCGGTGGCGTCGGCGTCCTGCAGGAGGAAGGAGTTGGCGCGGCGCATCTCCTGCTTGAGCAGCCAGGGGGCGGAGTTCTCGGACTCGGATTTGAGGGAGTTGGAGCAGACGAGCTCGGCGAAGTCGGAGGTCTGGTGGGCCTCGGTGGAGCGGGTGGGACGCATCTCGTAGAGGTGGACTTCGCAGCCCGCGGAGGCGGCTTGCAGGGCAGCTTCCGGGCCAGCGAGGCCGCCGCCGATTACTTTAATCTTCTTCATGAGTACTAGTTTAGATGTTGAGGAGATTGAAAGAGCGGGAGTGCGTGTAGCGGGTTGCTGTGCAGGTTAGGGTTTGGTCAGAGATAATAGGGTCGAGATTCGTTTTCGGCTGTCTGTTGAGATCTTGCGTTATTGAGCTATGTAAGACGCCGAGTGCATCGAAGGTAGAAGCAAGTAGAGCCCATCCAGAAGGATCGAGGAAGACACGATGAAGAAGTTAGTGATTGCGGGGCTTTTTACAGCCCTCACAGCGACCGGTGCAGCTACCCTGGCCGATGCACAGATTAATGCGGGCGAGCAGAAGCCTGAAGCGACTGTGCCTTTCAATGTCGTGCAGGTGACGACGCTTGAACTTCCATGGCGAATTGCGTTTCTGCCCGATGGCCGGATGCTGATTACAGAGAAGGTTGGCGGTCTCTGGCTAGTAACGCAGGATGGAACCAAGACCAAGGTTGCGAATGTGCCCGCAGTTCTTTGGAAGGGCCAGGGCGGGATGCTGGGGGTGTACCTTTCGCCGTTCTATGCGAAGGACCACAGCGTGTACCTGACCTACTCGGAGCCGGGTGAGGGTGGTTCCAGCCTGGCGCTGGCGAAGGCTACGCTGACGATCGCATCGGATGCCGTTAGCCTGGATGGGTTGAAGGTTATCTGGCGCGATGGTGAGCGGGGCAATGGCGGGCAGTTTGGCGCTGCGGTGGCTTTCTCTCCGGACAACAAGTATCTGTTTCTTACGGTTGGCGACCGGCAGCGTATGACTCCGGCGCAGGACCCGAACCAGCCGCTGGGTAAGATTCTGCGGCTGACGCTGGATGGCAAGCCTGCTGCTCGAAATCCGATGGCCGGGAAGAAGGGTACACCCAGCGT
>JANYER010000227.1 GCA_025359825.1 Granulicella sp. | reverse complement strand
ATCCGGACGCACCAGCGAAGTGGGATAGGACTGCCCGGTCAACTGACCCTTCGGCGCCGACGCCAGCACCGGCGTAGCCTGGCCAAACCCTTGCGTGATGTCGAGGTTGACCAGTCTCTCCTTCAATTCTGTGATGGGCGCGCCGTACTCCCAACGCAACCCGATGTTGGCCGTAAAGGTCGAGGTAATCCGCCAGTCATCAGCGATATAAGCGTCATAAACCGACTGCCGAAGATACTTGTCCGCATTGCCAAATGCGATCGAGCTGGTATCTGGAATTCCCAACAGAAAGTCTGCGAAGTCCGAGCCAGTGCCGGGCGCAGTGCCGGGCGCAGTGCCTTGCGTCGCCAAGCCGGTAAAGGTGAAGGTGCCGCGCGGGTCCTGCTGAAAGAGGTCGTTATAGGACTGCCTGCGGAAGTCGCCGCCGATGGTGATGTTGTGCGGCGAATGGTTCCACGTCGCAGTCATAGTCAAGCCGTCCGAACGGCTGCGGTTGAACGAGCTCTGCGCGTCGGACAGACTGGCAATATTCACAAAGTTGAGCGTAGGCGGGCCCCAGTTCACAGAGTCCCGATTGTTCCCGTTAATACCCGCCTGACCCGAGAAGTCACTGCGGTTCTTCCAGAACGGAGCAACGTCCACCGAGAATCTGCTGAACTGATATCCGGCTACAGTGGACCAGTGGGAATTAAATCGATGCGACCAATTAGCGGCACTATTGATCCCGAAACTGTTCGTCTTATCCGTGAAGCCGAAGATGCTGGAGCTGCTGCTGCGAGATGACTGAAAAGCAAAACGTCCGTTAACTGTGTTCCGCCGACCGATGCTCTTGTCCAACCGAGTCTGCAAAGCGTCCTGGTGTGTACTGCTGAGCAGCGGTGCCTGGTAGTTGTAACGCGATACGCCCGCGAAATTTGCCAGCGGATACAGGTTCAGCAGCGCCTGCGCCTGTGCGCTGACCGGCACGATATTCCCCGCAAACGGCTGCCCCGTCGCAGGGTTGATAATCTGTAGCGGCTGTCCGGCGGAGTTGGTCTTGCCGGAGAGATCGCCCACCCGCTCGCGCGCATCCGGCACCAGCGCAGGCTGGGTGGTGGACGTGTTGTTGCGCGTCCACTCATAGGCAATAAAGAAGTTCGGCCCATTGCGAAGGAGATGTGGAATCCGGATCGGCCCACCAAAGGTGAATCCTGCCGTCATGCGATTGAGGGCTGGCTTCGGCGTGTCCTGCCCGGTGATGGAGAACGGCCGCGCGTTGAGGGCCGAGTGGTCTAGGATGAAGCTTAGCCCGCCGTTATAGAGACTCTTCACCCCATTGCGCCGGTTCCCGAACGCCTGTGCCAGCGAGTACGCCGAGGTAGCGGCGTTGTTCGAACTGCCATTAATCAACAGCCCATCCGCAGCTCGCTGCGACAGGTCCTCGCTGGGTGGCGGAGGAGGCGCATCAACCGGGGCAGCATTCTTACCATTTGCAGCTTGGGTCGGTACAGGCGCAGGAGGCAGCGTAATCGTTGGGGCCAAACCCGGTTTCAGTTCAGCACGGATCTGGTCGATGGAGAGCAGCTTCAACTCCCACTTCGCCAGCTCCACAGTAGGCCCCACCGTGATGCTTTCCTTGATCGGTACGAAGCAGAGCATTTCAATCTCAATCGTGCCCGCCCCGTCGGCAAGTTCAGGAATCGTGTAGAAGCCCTGCTGGTCGGTGACGGCTGCGAACTTCTTAGTCCTCTGCGTGATCCGAACGGTAGCGCCCGGCACAGGCTGATCTCCGAAGACGACCTGACCGCGCAACTCCGCAGCAAGCGCACTGCCCTGGCCGAGCAGAAGCGCAAGTGAGCAGACGGTCCAACACACGAGTTTGCAGGGAAGCCGTACCAGAGGGAACATATCGTTTATCAGTTTTCGGAAGGCTTCTCAGCATGATCGATCACCATTACATCGACCAACGTTTTGGTTGGATCGAGCTTCAAACCAAGCTGCTCCTGGATCGCAGCGAACAGCCCGGAAAGAGGTGTATCGGTGGATTGTGGAGGCGTACGGAAGCGGCCATTGAACTGGGAATCATCCGGCGTCCAGCTTAGGTCAAAGTCAAAGCGGCCGGGCAACGCCGTCTGGTCCACCACTGGCCGGTCCAGAATCGCTCGCTGCAGCACTGTAGTTAGGTCCGCCATCATGGCATTTCGCCCCGGCAAAACCACCTTCTGCGGATACACCACCCCCGGCCCCACCAACGGAGGCACCTCCGCACCCGCAGCACTCGGTTTCAGCTTGCTCCCACCCTTTGCCACCTGTAGCTCAT
>JANYER010000226.1 GCA_025359825.1 Granulicella sp. | reverse complement strand
TATCGCGCGTAGATAAACGAGTCGTCTATCTTGGAGTGTCCAGCGCTCAAACACAGAGTAGGCACGATGCAGGCAATGCCTACCCAACGGACCCAAATATTCGGTAGGAAGAACCGGGCAGACGCGTTACGAAAACGAAATAGCAGAAGGGGAAGCACAATACAGCACACTAAAAAGAAAACTTTAAACCAGGGCATAGAACTCCGAACCCGAAATAGAATTAACTTGGGAAAATTAAAATGTGACTCAAGAATCGGGGCTTGTGTTGCAGCTAAATTGGGCGGTGTAGACTTTATTATAGCACCATTGCAACCGTTTTTTTTTGCATACTAGCGTGGAAATTTTGCAGCTCTCGCACTAGCAAAAATATGCAATGTAGCGTTCATTTACGATAGACAGCGATGATCAAGCCAGCCTTCCTCTTTCCCGGTCAGGGCTCCCAGTCCGTAGGCATGGGACACGCCCTCGTTGAAGCCTTCCCCGCCGCCCGCGCCGTATTTGAAGAAGCAGACGACGCCCTCGGCTTTGCCCTTTCTAAAATCATCTTCGAAGGACCGGAAGACACCCTCAAGCTCACCGAGCACACTCAGCCCGCCATCCTCACCGTCTCGGTCGCCGCCGCCCGCGTCCTTGCAGAACACGGCATCACCCCCGCCATCGCCGCAGGACACTCTCTCGGCGAGTACTCCGCCCACGTTGCCGCCGGAACCCTCACCTTCGCCGACGCCGTACGCACCGTCCGCGCCCGTGGCCGCTTCATGCAACAGGCCGTCCCTGCCGGACAGGGTGCCATGGCCGCCATCCTCGGCCTCCCCGCCGACCAGATTATCGACCTTTGCGCCCTGGCCGCCGACGAACTCCGCACCGAGCTCATCCGCCTCGAACCCACCCCGCCCGGTACCGACTTCGCGGAGCTTCCAGTCGTCCAGTCCGACGCCCACATCGAGCAGGACATCCTCAACCAGTCCACCGTCTCCCCCGCCAACCTCAACTCCCCCGACCAGACAGTCATCTCCGGCGCCACCGCCGCCGTCCACCGCGCCATCGACCTCTGCAAAGCCGCCGGAGCAAAAAAGACCGTCCTCCTTAGCGTCTCCGCCCCCTTCCATTGCGCCCTCATGGCACCCGCCCAGAAGGCCCTCATGGTCGAGCTTGAAGGCGTCCACTTCAACGATCCCCACATCCCCGTCGCCTCCAACGTAGACGCCCGCTTCACCACCCGCGACTCCGACGCCCGCGACACCCTCATCCGCCAGGTCACCGGCCCCGTCCGCTGGGTCGAGTGCATCCACCTCCTCGTCACCCAATCCCCCACTCACTTCATCGAAGTAGGCCCAGGCAAAGTCCTCTCCGGCCTCAACCGCCAGGTCCTCGGTCGCGACGCCACCATCCCCACCCTCAACGTAGAAGACCCAGCTTCCCTGGAAAAAACTCTCACGGCTCTCACCACCCACCCAACCGCATAACCGCACCACTACTGCCGGTGGCCATCTTCACGACAGCATCATCGTCGCTAAGGTTGGCATTGTGCAGAGCACGCCACTCTCCTCCCTCGCACAGTATTACCAGGATAGTGAAGGGCACAGCTACACGCGTGCCAACTGTCATCGTTTTATTTCGTTCTCCCGTTCGCCGCAAACCCGAAAAGAGCAATAGAGATACGCCAACAAGGCGTGTCGGCTGACTTCAAAAAAAGTCACGGCAATCAATCTGCCGTGACCCTTCTTGCTGCCCTTCTACTGGACTACTTCACCCGAACCAAAGCCACCTCAAACGGCTCCAGCTTCAACACCCGTCCGCTCATCGCACCCGTACCTGGCGCATGATCGCCGGTCGAAGGAGCCACCATCGACACGCTGCCACCTTCAAACTCCGCTGGCAACGTAAGCTCTGCCGCACGGCCGCGTTTGTTTGCCACCAGCAGCATCTTTCCTTTTGTAGTTCCGAAGGCCTGCATCGACAGCGTCTTATCCCCGCCCGTCGTCTCAGCTAACTTGTCCCCCGGCCCAAGATTGTCCTTCAGCAGCTTCAACACCCAGTAACGCGGATTCGGCTCAGAGGTGTTGTAGTTCATCATGCTCACGCTGGGATACTGCGACGGATACCCTACCAACTGCGACTCGCCCACGACCTCAATCCCAATCTTCGCCATCTCGGTTTAGAGGTACGCATACAGGGAAGCCGCAAGGTTCCAGTAGTCCGCCGGCTCCGGCTTCGCGACGTACCCGGGAGTGTGAATCTCCTTACCGTCCTCGCTCAGAATCACGCCCAGCTCGTTCAGCGCAGTCTTCGTCGTCGGCGACTCGCGCTTCCGAATCTCTTCTACAAACCGCACCCCGGTCAGAAAGCCGTCTGCCTCCGAAAAGAATGTGTACTGCCACTCATTCAACGTCTGGTCCGGTCCCGGTGTCGCATAGAAGTGGTACGTAATAAAGTCCAGCGGCGCGCCCTTCCGGTGGTTCGACGGATTCAGGAAGTATTCAAACATCGCCGGGTCCTGCCGCGGAGCCGCCAGCCCCAACCCCATAAACTTCAGGTTCGGATCCACCTTCAGCATCGCCTCCGTCACCGCGTCATAGAACTTCGTATAGTCCTTCGGACTCCAGTGGTGCTCGAAGTCAATCTCATTCAGCACCTCCCAGTAAGCAATCTTGTAGTGGTGGCCCGACTCATGCCACTTGCCCGCCTCGTCCGTCAGCCCGCCCTTCGTGTACCAGCTCAGCAGCCGCGCAAAGTACGCCGAGATCTCCTTCATCGAAGGGTCCCGCAACTCCGTCCCCTGCGTGTACTTCCAGAACACCTGGTTCGGGTCCGCCGGATACACCACCGGCTTGTCCGTCTTATACATCCACGCCGGAATCGTGCTGAAGTTCAGCACCACCGAGTGACCCTCCGTCGCCTTCATGAAGTCATCCAGCGTCGGGTCAATATATTGAAAGTCCCACGAAGTTGTAGCGCCAGCCGTCTTGCCACCCTTCGGCTCATGCAGCTCCGCCACCGCCTGCCTGGGGTAGGGAAGCCAAGGCACATACCGCACATAGTCCGCACCCAGCTCCTTCAACGCCGCAAACGAGCGGTCATGCATCTTC
>JANYER010000218.1 GCA_025359825.1 Granulicella sp. | reverse complement strand
GTGAGCTATCAGTCGCACCCGGAGATGGTAGGGACGGGCCGGCGGCCAGGGGTGGTCGGCGGGTTGGACGCGATGCAGATCGCAACTGCCCAGAAGATGCAGCTTGGAGATATAGCAGAGGTTGAGGTGGGGAGTGCGCTGAACGTGGTGCATACCGCCGGGTACCTGGTCGCGGCCAAGCCGTTTTTGCGGGTGACGGCGCATCCTTCGACGAATTGGACGGTGGGGTACCGGATGGCGACCTCGCGCGACCTGCAAGCGTACAACGGCCTGGATAGTGTGCAGCCGGAGTTGCAGGTGGCGGTGATGTCGCAAGGGCATCTGCGGAGCGAACGAGGTGTGCACCAAGAGTTTTCCGTAGTCCGCAAGGCGGGGCGCGGGGCGATTCAAGCGAGCTACTACCGCGATGCGCTGGAGAGCGTTCTGGTATCGGGGAGCGGGGTACTGTCGATCGAGGATGTGGGGGGCGTAAGCGGCGATTCGGCGCATTTTGGTGGAGTGATTGCGGATGCAACGACGGGTGGGTTCCGGTTGCTGGCCGCAGGGTATAAGACGCAGGGTATCAATGTGACCTTTACGGAGCCGATCACTCCGGGGCTATGGGCGGCGCTGGAGTATGCGAATGGCTCGGCGCTGGCGTCCGAGGTGCCGGCGCAGTCGACGCTGGCGAGTGTGGGGAGCGGGTTGAAGGCGGTAGGAGCGCAGTCTGCCACGATCGCGCTCAAAGGCCGCGTATTGCGTACGGGGACGAATGTGCGGGCGGCTTATCGCTGGCAGCCGGCGTACCTGGTGACGGCGGTCGATCCGTATGCGGCGTTCAGCGACCAGGCGTTCTTTAGTTTCTTCCTGCGGCAACCGGTGAACGTTGGGCGCTGGCTGCCGGCTGGTCTGGAGGCTACGGTGGATGTGACAAACCTGCTGTCGCAAGGGTATCGACCGTTTGTTTCGGCGGACGGCAGAACGCTGTTCCTGGCGCAGGCACCGCGCAGCATCCAGGCTGGACTGGCCTTCAACTTCTAATTTTTCTTTGGTGTTTTCGGCACAGAACTTTGGCACAGAACAAGGGCGTTGTTCTGCCCGATCTTCAAGCAAAACTTTATGGGCCAGGAGCTGGAATTTACAACCAGCCTCGAGCTTAGGATGCTACGTTGAGCCGCAGAAAATAGAAGAAGAATCAGCTTTCCCGGGAGCTTTGCTTGGAACCGCCACAGGGTGAGATTACTTTACTTCTGACGAAGTGGAAGAACGGCGATGCGGATGCATTCGAACAGCTGGTTTCCCTGGTGTATCCGAGTCTGCGGCAGATTGCGGCTGCCTATATCCGGCGGGAACGCGACCCTGGCATTGTGCAGGCCACCTCGCTGGTCCACGAGCTGTATCTTCGACTGTTGAACCAGAAACAGGCGGACTGGGCAGACCGCGCCCACTTCTACGCCTTTTCGGCGAAGGTGATGCGGATGATCCTGATCGACCATGCACGGAGCAACCAGGCACAACGGCGCGGAGGCAAAGCAGAGCATATTCCGCTCAGCGACGACCTGCCGTGGGTGGGGATCGGGAGCGTGGAGCTGATCGAGCTCAACCGGGCGCTGGACGCGCTGAAGTTAATCGATGCGCCGAAGGTTCAGCTGGTGGAGTTGCGTTACTTTCTGGGGTGTACGGCGGATGAGGCAGCAGCTTTGATGAATATCTCGAAGTCCACCGTGGATCGCGAGTTGAAGTACGCGAAGGCGTGGCTATATCGGCGGATCGAGCCGGATGGGGTAGCAAATCGTACGAAGGCGTGAGGCATTCTGTGAGCTTTTGCCGCTGTTCTAGATAAGGCCCTGTGTGCTGATATTGGAGTAACGGAGTCAGTGGATGCCCCTCGAGAATGAAACGGCTGCGCTGCAGCGGCGAACGGAAGACATCTTCCATGAAGCGCTTGCAGTGTCTGGAGCGGAACGAACTTCGATTCTGGAGCGGCGTTGTGCTGGTGATACCGCACTGATGGACGAGTTGCGCTCGTTGTTGACGGCCTGTGAGGCGGAAGAACGGCTCGCAAGTGTACGGCTGGGAGAAGCGCGGGCGCGAGCGGAGGATCCGGCGAGCGCCCGCTGGATTGGGCCGTATGAACTCGACCGGCTGCTGGGCCGCGGAGGGATGGGTTCTGTCTACCTTGCACACCGCGTGGATGGACAATTCCGACAGCAGGTGGCGATCAAACTTATCGATGCGCCTTTGACGACCGACCTCTTCCGCGACCGCTTTCGGATGGAGCGTCAGATTCTGGCCGGGCTGGTGCATCCCTACATCGCTCGTCTGCTGGATGGCGGGGTGAGTGAGGATGGCGACCTGTATCTGGCGATGGAGTATGTCGACGGCATCTCTATTTCGCACTATTGCCAGCAGAATAAGCTCTCTCTGCGGGACCGGCTGCTGCTCTTTAAGAATGTATGCGGGGCTGTGCAGTTTGCGCACCAGAATCTTGTCGTGCATCGCGACCTGAAGCCGGACAACATTCTGGTGGTGGCCGATGGGACGCCGCGGCTGCTGGACTTCGGAACGGCGAAGCTGCTGATTGCAGCACCTGCCGATGCCTCAGCCGAGTTTACTCAGCAAGGCCTGCGGGCGTTTACGCCACAGTACGCGAGCCCCGAGCAGGTATTGGGGAAGACGATTACGACGGCCTCAGATATTTATTCCCTGGGGGTGCTGCTGTATCTGCTACTGGCCGGAGCTCTGCCGTATGAGTTGAAGGAGTTCTCGACGGCGGAGATGTTGCGAGTGATCTGCGAACAGGTGCCGGCCAAGCCAAGTGCGGTGCCGGCATCGGCTGCCCGGACGGCAGAGCCGCTGAACACAGACTTGGATGCGATTGTGCTGAAGGCCCTGCGGAAGGAGCCGCTCGACCGCTACGCAACGGTGGAACAGTTTGCGGCGGACATACAGGCATACCTGGAGAGACGTCCTGTGTTGGCCCGGCGGGGTACGTTACGCTATCGTGCAACGAAGTTCATCTGGCGGAACCGGCTGGCTTTCACCGCTGCTGTGCTGCTGTTCGCGACGGTACTTTTGGGGCTTGCGGGGGTGCTGTGGCAGCGGCGCAGGGTTGAGGCCCGCTCAGAGGACCTGAGGCAGCTGAGCAACAGCCTGCTCTCGGAGATCGATGAGGCCATCAAAGAGCTGCCGGGATCGACGCCGGTGCAGCAACTGCTGGTGCAGCGCGTACTGGAGCACCTCGACCGCATGTCCAAGGATGCAGCCGGCGACCGACAGACGCAGCTCGACCTGGTGGGAGCGTATACGCAGCTGGGCAACCTGCAGGGCAATATCTATGAGCAGAATATCGGTGACCCGCAAGGCGCGCTGGTCAGCCTGGATAAGGCGTTGGTGCTGGCACGATCGCTCCGTTCGAGCCATCCCAGGGACGCGGATGTGCTGGGCGGTTTTGCGCTGGCGCAGCAGTCGCGTAGCGATGTTCTGCTGGGAGTTGGGCGCCCTAAAGAGGCCTACGAGGCGATACGCTCGTCGGTCGAGGCATTTGACCTGGAGATCGCGCGGCCGGGCGCTACTCCGCTCCAGATGGCGAATGCCGCTACAGCATACAGTGACCTGGGGGACCAACTGGGGCAGCCTGGATTTACGATGTTCGGCGACTCCGCGGGCGCGCTGGATGCATACAACAAATCGCTTCAGCTCTCACTGCGTGGCCTGGCGATCGACCCGGACTTCATCCGTTCGAAGCGTTCGGTAGCGACGGCCCACATCAAGATCGGCAATATCCTGGTTATCACCGATCCGGTGAAGGCCATCGATGAGTACCATCAGTCGCTGCGCTTCCGCGATGCTCTGCCGGCGGGTGAGAAGACCAAAGCTACGCACCGTCGCATGGTCGCCATGACGTACTGGGAGCTGGGATCGGCTTTGACCCAGGCGTTGGAGTACGGTCCAGCGATTGCGACGCTCGACCAGGCGCGTGACACGATGCAGCAGATTGCGACCGAAGACCCAAAGAATATGCGTGCGCAGTATGACATGGCCGCAACGCAACTGCTGGAGGGATTGGCATACATCGATATGCTCGATCCAGCGCTGAACCCGCGCAGCAGCCTGGACGAGGCGAAGAATACGCAGCGAGCGATGGTACTGCTGCAAAACTCGATTGAGACGAAGCAGCGGCTTCTGGCGGTGGACCCTAAGAATACGCGTTGGATCAAGAGCCTGGCGTATGCCAAGGCGGTGGAAGGCACTCTGATGCAGCGTTCGGGAGCGGCAGGGGACGGTGCTGGATTGGCTGCTTCGGGTGTTGCGACGTTACGGCAGAGCTCCCTGGCCAGCGACGCATCGATCGATACGCTGGACAATACGGTGGGGGTCATGCTGAAGGTGCTGCCGACATCGCTGCGCGATACCCACCTGACCGTGCAACTTGCTGAGCGGTTAGTCGCGTTGACCAATCGTAAAACCCCAGAATTTCTGCTGGAACTGGCGCAGGCTTATCGCGCGGACGGTCAGAGCGAAAAGGGAATTGCTGCTGCGAAAGAAGGCCTAACCTTGCTGCCCCTAAGCAAGCCGGGCGATGCGGTGGTACGTGTTCAACGACTGCTTGAGATCGAAGCGCAGCCAGGCACGTAGAAGCGTAGCGGGGCACATAGAGGCGCAGCAGGACCGTAATCGATTGCGGATCGTGGCAGAGTTGTGGCCGCGTTGTGTATCTAGAATCAGAAAATCCTACTCGAATTGCTCCGACAGGCTTCAGTCGACCTCACCTGAAAAAGAATCTTGTAAAAATCTCATCCCACGATGAGGCATTTTGGCTGCGCTTCACGCAGTACTAGACAGAGCGGAAATTTTTCATACATCCCACACGAATCTCAGGAAGCGCCATGTCCAGAATGCATCGTTTCTCCCATCTCCTGGCCGCAGATATCACCACCGGGCCTAAACAGTGCTCCTCCCAACGGCTGTTTGCATCGTGCATGGACCGCTTCTGGCGATTCAAACACTCTCTCACTCTGGGTTTGCTCCTGGTGGTTTTGATCTCTTCCGCCCATGGTCAAGCTCCGATCAGCGGTAAGGCTGTACCGAATCTAAGCCAGCTGGACACCATTATGCAGAGCATGATGACGACGTACAGCAGCCCCGGAGCCTCGCTGTCGGTCACCGTCGATGGGCGGCTGGTTTTCGCGCGCGGCTATGGGTATGCCAGGGTGGATACCGGCGAGTTCGTGCAGCCCGACTCACTGTTTCGCATCGCGAGTAACTCAAAGCCCATCACCGCTACCGCGATCCTGAAGCTGATCGAGCAGGGCAAACTGTCGTTGAACACCCAGCCGTTTGCCACGATCCTAAATGATCTGGTCGCGCCGGCGGGGACGACGGTGGACCCACGCTACAGTACGATCACGATCCAGAATCTGCTTGAGCATAAGGGCGGGTTCGACGATACGGTGCTGCCGGACCCCGTCTTTGCCTATCCCGATACGGCGGCAACGGCCTATGGCGTCACGGCTCCTGCGACGCCGAAGTATCTGATCAGCTACATGCTGGGAAAGCCCTTGCAGCATGACCCGGGTACGACGTACGCCTACTCGAACCTGGGGTATTTGACCCTGGGTTACATCATCGAGCGCGTCTCTGGGCAAAACTACGCCGACTATGTCCAAGCTAACGTGTTGGCACCGGCTAAGATTTTTCGCACCGTCCCTGGGGGTAATCTGCTCAGCGACCGCCTGCCGAACGAAGTCGTGTACTACGACTATCCCAACGCTCCCTTGGCACCTTCGGTATTCCCTCCCATCGGCAGCCAGGTCCCTTACCCTTATGGAGGCTGGTCGAACCAACTGATTCTCGCCAATGGCGGCTGGATCTCGACGCCGATGGATCTGCTGCACATGTGGGACAGCCTCAACGGCCAATACTCCACCAATATTCTTGCCAGTCCTTCGTCTTCGTATCTTGGCTATATTCCCCCGCTGGGCGTGGGCTGGGAGTATATCTTTGACGGCAGTCTGCCTGGGACGAACAGCATCGTCCATCTAAATACCACCAACGCTGTGGTGGGGCGCGTTGTCTTCTCGTTCATCTTCAATACTCGATCGGGCACGAATATCTCCCAGCCACAGACGGACGCGGATAACGCTATCAGCGCGTTTCTCAAGACGGTAAGCTCGTGGCCTTCCGGCGATCTTTATTCGGTCTACAACCAGACGGGAACGGGTTCAAGCTGCTCGTTCACGCTGGCCAGCGCGACTGCGACTGCACCCACGGCCGGAGGCACCGCGAGCCTGGCTGTGACCGATGCCAATTACTGCGCCTGGAGCGCGGTGAGCAACAACTCCTGGTTGCACGTAACCGGCGGTGCCCTCAACTCGGACTCCGGCTCTGTCGGTTACACCTCGGACGCCAACACTGGAGCGTCGCGCACAGGAACCATCAGCGTAGCGGGACAGACGCTGACAATCACCCAGCCAGCTACTGCAACGTCGACCACTCTTACGGTCAGCGCGAATCCCACGACCGCGGCCCAGGCACAGGCGGTGGTGCTTACGGCAACGCTTGCGCCCTTCTCTGCGGGCGCTGCTACGACCAACGGCGAGACAATCACCTTCGTGAGCGGATCGACGACGCTCGGCACCGGGACACTCAATAATGGTGTCGCTACTTTGACTGTATTCTCGTTGCCGGTGGGAACCGATTCACTGGCAGCGTTTTATCCAGGCGATGCAAACTTCGCCCCCGTTTCGGGGACTGGATCCATCGTCATTACCGCCGCGGTGAAACAGGCGGCGACGGTAACGTTAGGCAACCTGAGCGCGACGTACGACGGCACAGCTCATGCAGCCACTGCGACGACGAATCCTGCTGGGTTGAGCACGAGCTTGACCTACAACGGTTCGGCCACGATTCCTGTTGCGGCGGGCAGCTATACGGTTGTTGCGACTATCAATGATGCCAGCTACACCGGAACGGCAACTGGAACTCTGGTGATCGCCAAGGCAGCTGCTACGGTTACGCTAGGTGGTTTGAGCGCGACGTATGACGGTACGGCGCATGGTGCTACGGCTACCAGCGCTCCAACTGGGCTCAGTACGAGCTTGACGTACGGTGGATCGGCGACTGTTCCGACTGCGGCGGGTAGCTACGCTGTCGTAGCAACGGTGAGCGATACCAACTATACCGGCACGGCCAGCGGAACTCTGGTGATCGCTAAGGCTACAGCGACGGTTTCCTTGAGTAACCTGACCTTTACCGCGGACGGCAATCCCCATGGTGTTACCGTCACGACGAATCCTGCGGGGTTGAGCACCAGCGTTACCTATGCGGGTTCTGCGGCGGTTCCATCTGCCGCGGCGAGTTATGCCGTGGCCGCCACCATTACCGATCCGAACTACACGGGGTCGGCAACGGGAACGTTGATCATCTCCACGACGGCTGTCGCGACCGTCACGCTCAGCAACCTTAGCGCGACCTACGATGGAACTCCGCATGGCGTCGTTGTGACGACCTCACCGGCGTCCCTTCCTGTAAGTGTGACGTACAACGGATCGGCGACAGTTCCTACGGCTGCAGGTAGTTATGCCGTGGTCGCGACGATCACGGATGTTAATCACCCCGGCTCTGGAACTGGAACCCTGGTGATTGCCAAGGCTACTGCGTCCGTGACGTTGAGCAACTTGTCTGCAACCGCAGATGGAAGTCCACACGGTGCCACAGTGACGACAGTGCCTGCTGGGTTGAGCACCACCGTTACATACGCGGGCCTGGCGACGGTACCGTCCGTGGCTGGGAGCTATGCGGTCGTAGCCACGATTGCTGATCCGAACTACACGGGATCGGCAACCGCTACCCTGACCATTACGACCGGGGTGAAACAGGTAGCGACGGTAACGCTGGGCACTTTGAGCGCGACGTACGATGGTACGGCTCATGGAACCACTGCTACGACGAACCCTGCCGGATTGAGCACCAGCTTGACCTACAACGGTTCGGCTACGGCCCCTGTTGCAGCGGGAAGCTACACGGTCGTAGCGACTGTCAATGATGCCAGTTATACCGGGACGGCAACTGGAACCCTGGTGATTGCCAAGGCTACCGCTACGGTGACACTGGGTGGCCTAAGCGCGATCTTTACTGGAAATCCACAACCAGTTACAACGACGACCTCTCCGACTGGGCTTGCGGTGTCGGTTCTCTATGCAGGGTCGTCGACGGTTCCAACTGCGGTGGGTAGCTACGCCGTCGTTGCTACCATTACCGATCCGAACTACACCGGTACGGGCAGCGGAACGCTGGTGATCGCGGCGTCCACCTCTCAGGACTTCAGCTTTGCTACCAGTGGTTCGACGGCTCAGACTGTAGTGCCGGGCCAGACCGTGAGCTACACCTTCGCCGTGTCGTCACTGACTGGCGCCTACGGGGTTCCGGTGAGCTTTGCGGCAACAGGACTGCCTGCCGGAGCGGTTGTCACCTTCACCCCGTCTTCCGTTGCAAGCGGTACGAAGCAGGTCGTCATGAGCGTTACGGCACCCGTGGCAGTCACCGTGCGGAACGAGAACGCACCCGACCGTCGCGGGTACAGACTGCCGCCGATCACCCTTGGTTTCCTGCTGGTACCGCTGGCGCTGCGACGCCGCATCCTCGCCACTCGGAAAGGGATGTTGCCTGCACTTCTGCTGGTGATCGCGATGTTTGCCGGGGCGACGATTCTTAGTGGTTGCGGATCCGGTGTCTTCCTACAGCAGGAGAAGGCATACAACGCGACCGTGACGGCTACCAGCGGAAGCTATCAACACAGCATCAGCGTGACTCTCAATGTTCAGTAAGAGAAAGGGAATTGATATGAAGATGTTATTCGGCATCAAGAGAGTTCTGCTGGTCGCTGTAGGCTTCGCAGTTCTAGGGGCGGGCATCGGAGTGCTGCCCGCCTACGCTCAGGCAGCCAAGGTCGGAGGAGCCGGTCTGCCGCTGGATGTCGCCGTAACGTACCAGGCGGCCCGCGAAACAAAGGCAACAGGCGGCAGCTTCTTCATGCAAGGAGGCGCAATGGAACTGCACGCCAAGGTCTATCGTGGCCTGGGCGTCGCGGCCTCTATTACGGGGGAACATGCCGGCACAGGGGCTACAGGCGCGGCACCGTTCGATATGGTCGTCGCCGCTTTTGGCCCGCGCTATACCTATAAGCCGAGACATCGCACTTCGCTCTTTGCAGAGACGCTGGTTGGCGTAGCCTACGGCTTTCACAGCGTTTTTCCACGCGGCTCTGGAACTATCGGAGATCCGGGAAACGGTACGACGGACTCCGCAAACTCGCTCGCTGTTCTGGTTGGGGGTGGACTGGATATTGCGGTTACCCCGCACATCGCAGTCCGCGCAATCCAGGCTGACTGGCTGCGCACCCAGCTTCCGAACGGCCGGGACAATGTCCAAAACGGCCTGCGCATCGGCGCCGGTTTGGTCTTTCAATGGGGCCGTCCATAGAGCGAGCGGAAGCTGCATCGGTGTTGGATAGATTTCGCAATTCCTGACGCATTCGTAATGAAAGACAAAGCAATTCAGCAACTGTTGTACGTCTCGCTTGCTTCTCGAACACCTTGGATTCTGCCTTTGGAGGCTCTGCCGATGTCCAGCACGCGCATGAAGTCTATCGCTCTTTTTTTTCGTCTTCTGCCTGCTGTATTGCTTCTGCTGGCCTCGCGGGTGGGAGTGGCGCAGGCGGTGAACTTCGGTACGGTGGCGATTGGGCAGAGCAGTCCTGCGCAGACTGTGACGCTGACCTTTACGGCAGGGGGATCGGTTGCCAACCAGTTGGCGCTGACCAGTGGTGCAAAGGCCCAGGACTTTGTTACAGCGGCGGGTGGTAGCTGCAATACGGGGCAGAGCTACTCTGCAGGTAGCAGTTGTACGGTTTCGGTTTTGTTTACGCCAC
>JANYER010000206.1 GCA_025359825.1 Granulicella sp. | reverse complement strand
GGGGGCTGCACCTTCTGCGTTGGGTGCTTCGCTGCCTTTGCCTGCGGTGTACTGGGGGGTGGAGTCCGGGCTGCATTGCGTGGATACGGTGGTGGCGCTGGTGGTACAGGAGGGATGGTCACATCACATTACGCGCGTGATGGTGCTCTCGAACCTGGCGACGTTGTGCGGCTTCTCACCACGCGAATTGACGGACTGGTTCTGGATTGCGTATGTGGATGCGTATGACTGGGTGGTGGAGACCAATGTGTTGGGGATGTCGACGTATGCCGATGGTGGGGTGACGGCGACCAAGCCGTATGTGTCCGGTGCGGCGTACATCAATCGGATGTCGAACTATTGCGGGCATTGCAAGTTCGATCCGAAGAAGTCTACGGGTGAGGGCTCTTGCCCTTTTACCGCGCTTTACTGGACTTTTCTGGAGCGGAATGAGGCGGTGCTGGGTAGGAATTTTCGGATGCAGATGCCGTATCAGACTTTGCGGAAGAAGCCAGCGACGGAGCTGGTTCAGTTGCGGGCGCGGGCGGAGGAGGCTATTGCTGCTCTAGCGAGTGTTCCCCGGCCTGAATACTAATTTCCGAGATTTAGCACGGATACTATTTGCGCTTCCAGCGGACGCCCTCTTTGCTGTCTTCGATGAGGATGCCCTTGGCGAGGAGGTCGTTGCGGATGGCGTCGGCGCGGGCGAAGTTGCGGGTCTTCTTGGCCATGGTGCGTTCGGCTACCAGGGCGTCGATGTCGGCGTCGGTGAGGGCGAGGGTGGCCAGGAGGTCGGGGGAGGCCTCGTCGAGGCGGCCTTCGCGCTCGGCCCAGGTAAGGGCTAGGCGGGTGAGGTCAGCGTCGTGGTCTTCGAGGACGCTGAAGACTCCGTCGAAGAGGGCGAGGACTTTTAGTATCTCCACTACATTGTCGGCGCGTAACGTTCCGTGGTCGGCGGCGGCGTTGGCGGCGCGGACGAGGTCGAAGATGGCGGCGCGGGCCTCTGCGGTGTTGAGGTCGTTGGCGAGGGCGGCGGTGTAGTCGGTGGAGGCCTTGGCGGTGGCAGTGGCGATGGCTTCGTCGAGGCCTGCGGGGAAGGTGCCGGTGAGGATGCGCTGGTGGAAGGTGCGGAGACGGTCGACGGCGTTGGTGCTCTCGGTAAGGCCGTCGATGGTGAAGTTCATCTGGTTGCGATAGGGGACGGAGAGCAGCAGGAAGCGGATGGCAGAGGCGCGGTAGCCCTTGAGCAGCAGGTCGCGGAGGGTGTAGAAATTACCCTCGGATTTTGACATCTTGCGGCCTTCGACGAGCAGGAAGCGGACGTGCATCCAGTGGCGGGCGAAGGGCTGGCCGGTGGCGCACTCGGACTGGGCGATCTCGTTCTCATGGTGCGGGAACATGAGGTCTTCGCCGCCGGCGTGGAGGTCGAAGTTGGGGCCGAGAAATTTGGAGGCCATTGCGGAGCACTCGATGTGCCAGCCGGGGCGACCGGGGCCGAGGGGGGTGTCCCAGGAGGGTTCGTTCCCCTTGACGGCCTTCCAGAGGGCGAAGTCGCGGGCAGCGTCCTTCTCGTACTCGTCGAGGTCGACGCGGGCTCCGTCGGTGATGTTCTCCAGGTCCTTCTTGGAGAGCTTGCCGTACTCGGGATCGCGGGCGAGGCGGAAGTACCAGCTTCCATCTTCCGCCTGGTAGGCGATGTCTTTGGCGGCGAGCTGCTGGATCAGGTCGACCATCTCCGGGATGCACTTGGTGGCGTGGGAGATGTGCTCGGGAAGCTGGATGGAGAGGGCGTTGAGGTCCTCGAAGAAGGCGGTCTCGAACTTGGCTGTGTACTGGTCGATGGGGAGGCCGGCATTGGCGGCGTTGCGGATGATCTTGTCGTCCACATCGGTGACGTTCATGACGTGCTGGACGGGGATGCCGATCTGGAGGAGGAAGCGGCGGAGGACATCGACGTGGAGGAAGGTGCGGAAGTTGCCGATGTGACCGTAGTCGTAGACGGTAGGGCCGCAGCAGTACATGCGCAGCGCGGGCGCGCCTACGGGCGTGAGGGTGTCAATTTTTCCGCTGAGGGTGTTGAAGAGTTCCAAGGTTGCCACTGCGGTATGTCCCTGCCGCAGCCGGCTCGTGGCA
>JANYER010000184.1 GCA_025359825.1 Granulicella sp. | reverse complement strand
CATCCGCACCGTGGTACTTCTTGTAGCAGTACTTCGCTGTCGGGGCAAGCTGAGTCTTGTACGGCTCAGGAGCATACGCTACGAAACGAGATACGTAGAAGGCGCAATTCACCAGGTCAGGAGGAGTGGACTGCAGGTAGGCCAGTCCGAGGAAGTACGTATCCTGCAGCACCGGACCGGGGGCCTGTGTCTGGGCGACAGGAACGCTCGCCAGCTCCTTCTTGAAGTTGTCAATTGCGGTAGCGGTGTCCTTCTTGTTCAACGCAGCCGTTGCGATTGCGCTGTAGAAGATCGGAGTCGCGCTGGCTTGAATGGTCTTGAAGTCAGCATCGACCATGTCCTTCGGCTTGGTGGCGACGAGGCCCTTCTGGGCAAAGCCAGCGGCCGCATCGAGCGCCGCCTGCTTACCAGCCGGGTCGGCAATGGCATCTGCGCCGGCCTTGCGGAAGAACACCTCAAATGTCAGAGCACGGAGGCTGTTTGGGTCTACCTGCAGGAGACGGTCCGCTGTATCCAGCGTCAGCTTGGGGTCCAACGCGCTGTACGTCAGCATCAACGTCTGCAACGTATCGGCCTTCACCGCAGACTGCGGATACTTGGTCAGATACGCTTCAATCGCAGCGGCTTTGGCCTTCGGGTCCGTAAGGGCCATTGCTGCGTTGTAGTCGGCATATTCGGCCGGCGACATCTGTACTGCACCTGACGCTTGCGCGCCTAGATTGACCTGGGATTGAGCAAAGGCGATATGCGAACCAGACACCATGCAGGTGACTGCGGTAAACGCCAGGAGAGATGCAACGACTGCCTTCTTCATTCAACACTCCTCGATAACACTCTTCCTATAGATGC
The DNA here is from genome assembly GCA_025359825.1 of Granulicella sp. Taxonomy (GTDB): domain Bacteria; phylum Acidobacteriota; class Terriglobia; order Terriglobales; family Acidobacteriaceae; genus Edaphobacter. The sequence continues at coordinate 1,895 of JANYER010000184.1, read as the reverse complement.
TGCCGCCGGTGGTTCCGGTGGTCAGGCTGAGCTGCTCTATCTTGAATATAGTGCATCCCCACCATAACCCTCTTCCACCTTCCTTTGAAAGCTCCAGGGACGACATCCGGATACTCTCGCGAGAACATCCTAATGCCCTGCGTTGAAATCCCAACAGGGAATCAACCGCAAAGCACAGGTAGTAGTTGTCAAATTACAGCAAAGGATACCGCTGAGTATAGGAATCACCTGACCCACTGGCAAGCTTTGCGCTGTTCGTACGCAGCGCGCACATTCCTTCAATCTGAAGCTCGCAAGCAGTGATTGCCTCCGTCCATTTCCATACACTACAACCTTGGTTGGTTGGGCTTTTCAGTAGACCTGGCCCATTGGTAGTATTCGACCCCTCTTATCCACAACAGGTAGTGTCGTTTCCGTTGATTCAGCCCAAATCCCCAGCTACAGTTGTATGAAGCGAAGAGAGTCCAACCAACTCAATGTCGCAGCTTTTGTAATCCTGTACCCGTAGAGGTTTCTCTTGCTCAAGCTCAAAAAAGTTCAGATTCTCGGCTTCAAATCGTTCTGTGACCGCACCGAGGTCCAGCTCACCGGAGAAGGTATCGTGGCAGTTGTCGGGCCTAACGGCTGCGGCAAGTCCAACATCTCCGACGCCATCACCTGGGTGCTGGGCGAGCAATCAGCAAAATCCCTCCGCGGCATCAAGATGGAAGACGTCATCTTCGCCGGTACGCGTGACCGCAAGCCCACGGGCATGGCCGAGGTCTCGCTCACCCTGGTTGACCCCGAAGTTTACGACTCCGCCTCGCTGCAAGGAGGTCCCGAGATCGTCATCGACGACCGTGAGCCGAACATCAGCGACTGGGACGAGACCTCGCTCCGCCAGCAGAGCGCAGCCGAGACCGAAGAAGCGACCGCCGAGGCCCAGCCCGGCACCATCCTCGAAGGTGAAGAAGCAGTTGCACCAGAGGCCTCCACAGAAGCAGACGCCGAGGCGGATGCCAGCGCCATTCTCCCAGATCCCAACGCAAAGAACAGCGTCACCCTCAAAATCCGCCGCCGTAAGTTCGGCCGCGCCCCCATCCGTGCCGGCGAACTCACCATCACCCGCCGCCTCTTCCGCACCGGCGACTCCGAGTATCTGCTCAACGGCAAGATCTGCCGCCTCCGCGATATTCAGGACATCTTCATGGGCACCGGTCTCGGCGGCGAGTCCTACGCCATCATCGGCCAGGAACGCATCGGCCAGCTCCTCTCCTCCAAGCCCCTCGACCGTCGCGGCATCATCGAAGAAGCCGCCGGAATCACACGCTTCAAGACCAAGAAGCGCCTCGCGGAGCTGCGCCTGGAGTCCGCTAAGCAGAACCTGTCCCGCGTCAACGATATCTTCGAAGAAGTCACGAAGCAGATGACCACCCTGAAGCGTCAGGCCGCCAAGGCGGAGCGCTACGGTGCACTCCGTGACGAGCTTCGCACTCGCCTCCGCGTTGTGCTCGCCAGCCGCATGGCGCAGATGGATCAGGAGTCTGCCGCAACCGCAGAGCAGATCGCCGCCCTCACCACCCAGATCGACACCCAGGCCGCCTCCATCGAAACCATGGATGTAGAGCACTCCGAAGGCGTCCGCTCCGGCTACGCCCTGGATGAGCAGATGCGCGATACCGGTGCGCAGGCCAACCAGGCTGCCGTCGAGCTGGAACGTATCACCGCCCGCACCACCGCCAATGCAGACCGTATCGCCGAGCTAGGCTCCCGTCTTGCTTCCGGAGCCGAAGAGCTTGCCCAGGCGCAGGCGCAGCTCGCCAGCTTCTCCGGCGACCTGGAGAGCCAGCGCAGCTTTGTCGAGAACGCCACCACCGAGGCCACCCACTCCCGCGACGCCGCCCAGCAGCGACAGG
>JANYER010000109.1 GCA_025359825.1 Granulicella sp. | reverse complement strand
CCCACCTCACCGGCAGCTACCGCGAAGACGCCAAACGCCTCCAGCTCGATGAGACCAATCCCGAGAAAGACCCCAAGCAGTTCACCCGCCAGGCCGACCACCTCACCGACTGCATCCTCAACAACCGCACCCCCAACACCTCCGGCGAAGAAGGTCTGCTGGACATGCGACACATGCAACAAATCTACAAGGCCGCCGGCGTCAGAGCACTTTGATACCGGCGGTGTCAGGTAGTCTTTCGAGTTAACAGCCCGTCTACTGAGCTACTCCGGAGAGAATCGAACCCGGCTGCACATACGTAGCCGAGCGAACCTTCGTGCCACCCAGATTGCTGGCAACCTTCACCCGCACGAGCCGCTTGTCTCCTGGCGCTTCGAACGTAGCGATGTACGTATCAGCAATCGACTTGCGGAACTGAGCAAGAAACGGTGCCGTCGAAACAGGATTGCCAGTGCCGTTGTAATACGAGCGCCCACCCGATCCGTCAGCGACCTGTTGCAGATAGCTCTGGCCGCTGAAGCTGGCCGCGCCACCACGGATTCCGGCGTCCGAGAAGTAAATCGAATAAACGGGCGTACCAGCACGTTGAGCATCGGCAACCGCAGCATCGACATACGGGCTGCTCTGGTTCGTTGGACTGGTGCTGCCGTTATAAAGGTCCACGCCGTTCGTAATCATCAGGACGAAGCGAGCCTTATGGCCGCTCCCGCCTTGCTGTACATCGATCTGACCCGGACCTTCCGATTCACGATCAGCGCCCGGCCAGTGCTTCACAAAGTCCGAGAGGCAGAAGTAAGGGCTCGCGCTCACACCGGGCGATCCAAAGGGGATGCGAAGAGATTTCGCAGCAGCAGCGCGGTCCGCAGTAAAGCCCTGGTCCGCAACCACGCGACCGTTCTGCATGTAGCCAACCAGCACCTCGGTGCCTTGCGGCAGAGCCAGGATAAAGTCACGCAACGAGCCAAGCTCACGCCCGACTGAAGTCCGCAGACCGTCGTCGATCAGCAACGCAACCTGGGCTCCCGCAGGAATAACGCGCGTGAAGCTGGTGATCGGAGTGGTGCGATTTTCTACCTTCAACGTAGCGTTAGCCGCAGTCAGAGTCACATCGGATTTCGAATCAACCGCAACTAGCGCCTGCGTCGGAACGCCTTCGCCCTTCTGCGCATAGGACGGCACCGCAAGTAAAACTGCGAAAGCAATGGGGAGGATATAAATGTACTTACGGATTACAGACATGGGTACTTCCCTTCACCTTTATTAGACGCAAAAAGGAGTGTCACGAACCATAGAAACAGGAAAGGCGGTATCTGCTGACTGCGAGCAAATACCTGCCATTTCATGCGCATCAAACACATCCATTCAGTGTTATTAGACGTACGGTCTAGCTGCCGCCGATACGAATTTTTAACCCGCCACGAACGGTAAATGGTAGCCCCGGATATCCAATAGGCCCTATATGCTGCTGGCCCAACAGATTGTCCATCTGGCTGAATACCGTGATGTTACGGGTCAGCGCAAAGCTGCCACCCAGGTCGAGTTTGGTGTAGCCAAAGTCGAGGTCCTTGTTCGGCAGCAACAGCGTATTGTCTCCATTGAAGTCCGAGTAGCTCAGGAAGGTCGAGTCGTCGCTGCGGCTCGCCATTGCACCCTTCAACGCCAGGTTGAACCTCGTTGTCGTGTACTGTGCGCTAAAAAAACCAGCATGCGGCGGACGTCGGAACGGACGCGCTCCCACCAGCGGATAGCTCGAGCCGATCGCAACACCCGGCAGGTTGGGATTGGTCGTAGCCGTACCATTGGCGATCGCATCCGTCGAGAACGATTGCAGTACCACCGCATTCAGATACGTATAGCCACCGCGCAGAAACAGATGCGTTAGCGGCTGGTACTGCAGCTCTGTCTCTAGACCCTGCGCGCGGAACGCAAGCGTGTTCAACTCCGCGCCGTACAACTTCGCCACGGAAGACTGAATGCCGAAGTCCTTCTGCAGCGTGCCCGAATCGATGTAGTCGATCTGGTGGTCGAAGATGTTGTGGAAGTAGCCGGCCTTCAGAATCAACTTCTGCCCCAGGATGTTCTGGTCGATGCCGAAGTCATACGTCCGCGAACGCAACGCCCCAATCGGCTTCACGTTGTAGGCCTTGATCGCTGCCGTATTGCCTGCCTGCAGCAGTTGTCCATACAGGCTGGTGAACTGGATGCTGAGGCTCGGCTCCTGTACGCCGGTCGCAGCATTGGCCCGCAGCTTCGTCCCATGGAATGGCTTGCTGCCCGGCAGCACAGGCGTGTACGCCAGCCCAATGCGCGGCGTCCCTGCAGTCCCGTAGAGGTGGTTCTTTTCGAACGCACCACCCAGCGAGTAGAAGAGCCGGTTCTTGATGTCGCCCTGGATCTGCAACGTGTACTGATAGTTCGTACGCTGCAGCCGCTGGTTCGATCCATACGCTGGAAAGATAAAGGCTCCGCGCTCGTTCTCATAGCGGAAGCCAAACAGCGCTACGATGTGCGGCGAGAAGGCATAGTCCGACTGGTAGTAGAACTCGTCGCGGTTCGATACCGAGTCACTCCGCGAAGGAGACGTACTGTCGAAGTTCAATGCCGCGCGACCCGTCGCCTTGGTGCCATTCGCTCCTCGAATCGTCACCACATTGCCGTAATACGTCGTATAGCTATACGAGTAGGTGGGCAGCACAACATTCGTCACCACTGCCAACCCAACCGGGTCGAACGAGTGGTTCTGCTCCCGCTTGCGCGCGATGCCATAGCGCACAAGATTGTGCCACCCCATGCCGCGCCGGTCCTCCAGAGTCACGCCGGAGTAGAGGTTCTGGTCCTTCAACTGTCCTGAAGACGAGATGCCGAAGAAGTCATGCGCATTTGGCAGCCCGCTCGCCGACACCGCGTTGCGTAGCGTAAAGCGCGCCTGCGTATTCGCCGAAAAGTTATAGCCAAGGTTGGCGCTGCTCGTCGCGGCATGGAACTTGTTCCGAGCAATCGCATTCGCCGTATCGAAGCGGCTGAACGCGCCGTAGTAATCCACCTTGTTATACGCACCAGACAGCACAGCCTCGTTCCGGTACGTATGCAGATTGCCCGCATCGCCTGAGTAGTTCAGCACCGGCCGCAGCTCCGAACCACGCGGCGTATTCATGCTCACCACAGATGCGCCAGCATCCGACCCGTACAGCGCCGAGTTCGGCCCACGATACAGTTCCACACCAGCCAACGCAGTCGAAGCCACGGTACCGTAGTCAAATCGTCCGCCGATGTCACCCGCCGGAATCCCATCCACCAGCACCTTGTTCGCATCCGAGTTACCGCCGCGGACAAACAACGACGTAGCTCCACCTGTCTGCCCCGTCTGCACCACAGCCACTCCAGCCGACTGACGCAGCTCGTCCGCCACGCCGATGCGCGTCGCCAGCGCCGTCATCGGCACCAGGAAGACCGGCGAGCTAATCTGCTGGATCGGCGTCGGAATACCCGTCGCCGTCACAGAAACATCCGTCTTCACCGTCGCAATGGAGAGCGTAATCTGGCGCGTAACAACATCGCTGCTGCCGCCGTAGAAGTCATCGCTGATGCCCGGTGTAAAGTTTGCCGCAGAGGTAAGCAGCGTGAAGCGCCCTGGCAAGCCTCCCTGCAACTCGTAGCTGCCGTCCTCACCTGCAATGGCAAACGTCGCCTCCCTGCCCGCCTGGATCAGTTGGACGCGCGCGCCCTGCAGCCCATGGCCCAGCGGATCGGTAACTCTGCCGCGAACCGTGACGGCGTGCGCCGAGAGACTCCCAAGAAGTGCTAGCGCAAAGAATGCATAAGCTGACCGGATGGCAGCCAAAGGAAACGAGGCCGCAGCGCGGCGCACAAAGATAGACATGGAGTAGCTCCTCCGCTCCCCCCCGGGAACGTGGTTGATGATCGCAGCAGAACCGGTCTCCTGACTGTCGCGATTCATGCAGACCCTGTTCTGGACTCTCCCTTCCCGAAGCCGAGCGGCATCAGTGGGAGTCTCCCGGTCTACATTCACATCCTCCCCCAACAATTCGGAGAAAGCCGTGCGCGATTCACAGTTGCGGGGCAGTGGCGGAGTTTCACCGCGCTTCCCGAACATTCCGTTACGGGACAAAGGTGGAAAACAGGCGGCAAAAATACAGTTCCTGCCGCAATCAAGGGTGCCTCTCAGTTGTATGGGATGCCACGCTCGATGTCAAAAATCACTGTCCGATTGTTCACCTTACGGAACCAGCAGCAGCTTGCCAGTTGTCGCCCTGGACTCAAGGTCGCGATGCGCCTGCGCAGTTTCGGCCAACGGATAGGTATGCTCCATCCGCAGCCTCAACGTCCCGGCCGCAATGCCGTTGAAGACATCGGACGCCCGCGCAATCAGGTCAGCCGACGTAGCGATGTAGTCCTTCAGAGTGGGCCGAGTCACAAACAGCGACCCCAGGGTCGAAAGCCGTATCAGATCGAACGGCGGCACAGCCCCACTCGCCCCGCCAAACAGCACCATCAGGCCACGCGGCCGGAGGCAAGTCAGCGACTGCTCAAACGTCGACTTGCCCACCGAGTCATAGACCACCGGCAACCCGCGGCCCTCCGTCAGTCGCTTCACCTCGACAGCAAAATCGCACTGCGTGTAGAGAATCACCTCGTCCGCCCCCGCAGTCCGCGAAAGTGCCGCCTTCGCCTCCGTCGAGACTGTCGTGAACACCCGCGCACCCAGCGACTTCGCCATTTGGGTCAGCAGTAGCCCCGTGCCACCGGCACCAGCGTGGATCAGCACTTCATCCCCACGCTGGATCGGATAGGTCGAGTGCGACAGATAGTGCGCTGTCATGCCTTGCAAAATCGCGGCCGCAGCCTGCTCCGCACTCACACCTTCAGGAATAGGCACCAGCCGGGCAGCCGGGGCCACCGCAAACTCCGCATACGTCCCCGCAACACCACACCACGCAACGCGGTCACCGGGCTTCACCGAGGTAACGCCATCGCCCACCGACACCACCGTGCCAGCCGCCTCCTGTCCCAGCGTGTAAGGCAGAGTCGCCGGGTAGCGTCCCTCGCGGAAGTACGTATCGATGAAGTTGACCCCACACGCCTCCACACGCAGAAGCGCCTCCCCTGCAGCAGGGGTGGGAGTAGGTAAATCTGTCAGGGTCAAAACTTCAGGGCCGCCGGTATGAAGTATCTGGATGGCTTTCATATTGAAGAAAGACTACACCCGCAGGCCTGCCGATCCAATCAGCAGCACTGCTCTACTGCATCAGGCTCTCTTCCGAACGCAGTCGCAGAATCCGGTCAACCGCATACGGAGCGCGATGCGATGCCGTATGGAAGTGACGCACCTGCAACTCACCCAGCAGCCCGATTCCAACCATCTGAATTCCGGCCAGAATCAACACGCTCGCCGCCACAAAGACTGGCCCATGCTCATGCATTACATGCTGCCCTGTAAAGATCTTCCGGGCCAGCAGCCAGCCAGCTAGCCCGGAGCCCGCTAGGACACCTAACGCTCCAATGCTGCCGAAAAAATGCAGCGGCCGCGTCATGTAGCGCAGCAGAAATCGAATCGTAAGCAGGTCGAAGAACACCCGGAAGGTCCGCGAAATCCCGTAGTGGCTGCGGCCAAACTCCCGTGCCGGGTTCGAGATCGGAATCTCGCAGATGCTCGCGCCGTACCAGGACGCCAGCGCTGGAATAAACCGGTGCATCTCGCCGTATAGCGGAATGTTCTGGATCACCTCGCGGCGGTAGGCTTTGAAGGTCGTGCCAAAGTCGTGGATGTGTACGCCGCTCAGCGTCGCCATCAGCCAGTTCGCGCAGCTGGACGGAATGCGTCGCAGGATGAAGTTGTCACCCCTCTGGCTGCGCCAGCCGCTTACGACGTCGTAGCCTTCTTCGAGCTTGGCCAGAAAGCCCGGAATCTCCTCGGGGTCATGTTGCAGATCGCCATCCATCGCCAGGATAAACTCTCCCTGCGAGTGGTCAAACCCGGCGGCCAGCGCTGAAGTCTGCCCAAAGTTGCGACGCAACTTAATCACCAGCACTCGCGAATCCACTGCCGCAATCTCTTCCAGCAGACGGTAGGTGCGGTCGCGCGAGCCATCGTCCACAAACACCAGTTCAAACGTTTCGCCGACATGCTCCATCACGGCCTTCAGCCGGTCATACAGCGCGGTTACGTTCTCTTCTTCGTTGTGAAACGGTACGACGATGGAGTATTTCGGCACATTCAAATCATACTCCACCCAATCTCAGCGAACCAGAATTCCGTCACGTCTACTCAAACACCCCGCAGGATGACGACTTAGTAACGCAACACCGTGCATTTCTAACCACACTGAGCCTGTTTGGGGGCATCATAACGTCAGTAGCATCAGAACCTAGTAGCGCGCAGCAAGTCCCGTTGTTATCATGAATTTCCGGGACGCATACGCTCTGCTTGCGTCCAAAGTATCAGCGGCTCAGTACGGAAAATCACGGGCGATCAGGGGCACGATGGGAAAACGTATATTAGCGATAGCGGCGGTGTTGCTCGTAGCGGGGTTCGCATACCTCAGTTACACCAGCTACGACGCCACTCGCTCCGGGGTAAATGGCGACGTCTACTCCAATGACCCGCCCGGTAAAGGCAAGAGTTCTCCTGTCTCAGACCCTCGCGATACGCGTCAGGAGAGCACGCCTGCCATCGTCTACCCCACGCCAACTCCCGCCGCACTCACGAGCCCGGCCGCTACCGGTCAGGCTGCACAACCCGGCGCACAAGGCATGAGCGGTGTTTCCACCCCGCCGCAGGCTGGCGACACCATCGAACCCAATCCACCCAACGGAATGGTCTTCGCCGGCAAAGGTCACTACCAACTCTATCGCCAGGGAAACATCACGTGGCGGCTGAACACCGATAACGGTCAGAGCTGCGTGATCTTCGCTACCGAAGAAGAGTGGAAAAAGGAAAAGGTCCTGCGCGCAGGCTGCGGCAAGACCTAGTTCCTTTAATTGATTACAGTTCTCTGCCCTACCAGTTCTTCTCCCAAACCTGAAGCACCGGATACCGGTTCGTAGCCGAAGGCTGATAGCTGGAGCGCTCCGTCCACCATCGGATACGCGCCTGCGGGTCAGCCGCAAACTTCGCATCCTCCGTTACCTTCGCCTGGAACTCCACCATCAGCTTGGGATTATCGACCGCCATCTTGGTCGCAATCGGCACCGTGAGATATTCTGCCGCGCCAATCCGTCCCATGCCCTGGAAGATCGAAGCAGCAAAGCCCCAACGCACCAGCGCATCGGGAGCAGCAGGATGCAGCAGCGCCATAACCAACCGCGCCCGCTGCTGATTCAACGGAACCCAATACGACCCCGCCGGCACCGGGATACGCTCCTTCACCGGATGCAGGACATAGTCCACCATGATGCCACCTTCAAACGCAGCAGCCGCATACTTCACCTCCGTGAAGCGCCACGTCTCGAACTCCTGGTCGAGCCGCTTGGTGGTCTTCTCCATCACCACGCCATGCAGCGCCAGCTCGTCTGCGATCTCCTTCCATGCCAGCGGAATCAGGAACCCCAACGGCTCCTTCGCCTCCGCCGTCGTATCGATTTCCTCGTGGATGACCGTCTCCAAATCGTCCTTCTCAGCCGTGTAACGCGTCACCATCGTGCCTGTAATCTCGGACGGAAACTGTGCCGTCTTCAACGTGTGGTACACCAGCGGACGCGACGCATCGCTGATCTTTCCAGCCAGATAGATCGGTTCCGAATTACGATCCCCTGCCATCGCTGCGTACTTCTTGTCAGAGGCACGCACAGCGGTGCGCAGCGCCTGCGGGTCTTCCACAACTACGTCGATGGAGTTCACCATGATGTCGTAGTTCGACCACGCCCGTGTCTTGCCACTCTTCAAACTATGTGTCTCCACCAGCAGTGCCGGACGATTCAGCGCCGCCGCATAGAGATGCGAGTAACGTGGCGAGAACACTTCCACGAAAAACTCCCGCCGCCCCTTCCCCGCATTGCGCAGCGCACCATACGGAGACACCAGGTGCCCATCGGCCTCCATGCGCTTATTCAACTCCGGGATAAAACGGTCGTTCACCCACTGGCTGGTCGGTGCACCCATATCGCCGTGGTGGGCCATGTCCCACGTCACGTCATACTGGTAGTCCGCACCGTCGGTCACATGGTTATCGAACATGAAGTCCGGCATCCACGAGTGATACAGCTTCAACCAGCCACGCATCTCAGGAGTTGCCGCCTTCACGTAGTCGCGATTCAGATTTAGCAACTGCGCGTTCGGCCGTGTCCCCGTAATGTCCGGGCCATTCTGATTCGCCCGGTTGAAGGGGCTGCGCGACTCATGCCCATCAATATTGAAGACCGGCACCACCACAAAGATCGACTTCTTCAGCCACGCCGCCTGGTGCTCATGCTTGGTGATCACCATATCGCGGACCAGCATCAACGCCGTATCCTTACCTTCAATCTCGCCTGAGTGGATCCCACTCTGAATGAGGATGATCGCCTTGTCCGTCTTCGCGGCCAAGGCCGGGGTAAACGCTTTGTCCGACGAAACCACCATCGCGTACATCGCGCGTCCCTCCGCCGTCGTACCGAACTGCATCACCTTCACGTACGGGGAACGTTTCTCCAGCGTCTGCATCATCGCAATCACTTCAGCGTAGGTTCCGGTCTTCTCCCACTGGCTCTTCTCGCCCGTGGTCAGCAAATCTGCCGGAGCACCAACAGCACTGGCAGCCAGCGAAGCCGCCGCCTTGGCAGCAGGTGGCTCATACGCCGAGTGCGGAGCAAGTGGCTGTGTCTGCGCGAAGCCACAGACCGAAACGGCAGAAAGACAAAGAGAAGAGAGGACACGACGAAGCATTCAACCTCCAATAGCTCGGCACACTGACGCAGCACACCGGTAAGAGAAATGGTCCAAAAGAAAAGAATGGAATTGGATACAGTTTGGAAGACGAACAAACCCGACGAACAGACGCACAGAGAAGCTAAGTTTCTAAAGAACCATTAAATACTTACGGAGGCCCGAGAAGCATTCCGACACAAACCACTCGCAAAATCTATGACATGGTGGCCCGGGCAGGAGTCCGGACGCTAAGCGCTTTGAAAAATCTATGACGTGGTGGCCCGGGCAGGAGTTCGGACGCAAAGCGCTCAGCAAAATCAGTGTCAATGGTGGCCCGGGCAGGAGTCCAACCTGCGACCTTCGCGTTAGGAGTGCGCTGCTCTATGCAACTGAGCTACCGGGCCATGAGGTAACAAGGTAAACCGCAACCGGCTTGAAAGGGTCGGATGCTGCGTACTACCCCTAGTGTACCGGAAGCTCAGAGCAGCAGTTACGAATGCGCAGGTCGCAGCTTTCGTAACAAGTATGAATTCGCAGAGAACGTTTTAGGAGCGGTTATTTCGGGGCCCAGCGAGGCTACCGGGCCACGTGAATTGAGTGTAACGCGACCGCCATAAGCCCTCCAAAACCAGCAATCCGCTGTGTGCGGATGGTAAACTGAAGAGTAGAGAGACCCCTATGCCATCCATCCAGCGCCGTCGTTCGGCAACAGTTCAAATCGGCTCCGTCCGTGTCGGTTCCGATGTGCCCGTCGTGGTCCAGTCCATGACCAACACCGACACCGCAGACATCGAGTCCTCCGTCCAGCAGATCGCAGCCCTGGCCCGCGCCGGCTCCGAGATGGTCCGCGTCACTGTCAACAACGATGAAGCCGCCAAGGCAGTTCCCTACATCGTCGAGGAGCTCGCCAAGAAGGGCTGGAACACCCCCATCATCGGCGACTTCCACTACAACGGCCATCAGCTCCTGGCCAAGTACTCCGACACCGCCGAGGCCCTCGCCAAGTACCGCATCAACCCCGGCAACTGCTCCATCGGGCGCAAGGACGATGACAACTTCCGCACCATGGTCGAGGTGGCCGTCAAGCACCAGAAACCCGTCCGCATCGGCGTCAACTGGGGCTCGCTCGACCAGGCTCTCCTCACCAAGATGATGGATGACAACTCCAAGTCCGCCCAGCCCATGGCCGCCCGCGACGTCATGATGGAGGCCATGGTCGTCTCCGCACTCGACAACGCCGCCGCCGCCGAGCGCTACGGCCTGCGCCGCGACCAGATCATCCTCTCTGCCAAAGTCTCCGGCGTCCGCGACCTCATCGACGTCTACACCGAGCTCGCCGGCCGCTGCGACCACGCGCTGCACCTCGGCCTTACCGAAGCAGGCATGGGCATGAAGGGCGTCGTCGCCTCTACCGCCGGTCTCAGCCCGCTGCTGCTCGCCGGCATCGGCGACACCATCCGCGTCTCGCTAACCCCCACACCCGGGGGCGACCGCTCGGATGAAGTCCGCTGCGGCCAGCAGAT
>JANYER010000097.1 GCA_025359825.1 Granulicella sp. | reverse complement strand
CCGCCGCTCGCCGTGTTGCTGGCTGGGACCACGAGTCAACAATTATGATCGCCGAGCGCCAGTCTCTCTACCACCACTGGCTCCAACAGCGGCGGTCGCTACCCCAACATCGTGACGTGCATCGTGTGGCGCGTGCGCGGTTTCACTATGTTGAGTACCGCAAGCGGCTGCAGCGATTGGTCTCGAAGAAGCAGCGTGTTGCGTTACGCGAGCAATGGCAAAAACTCGAGTCGCTGCGTCATGGCGATTCGCGCGGATTCTTCCGCATGATAAAGTCCCTCAGGGGCAACGGCAAGGCTACCATGCTACCAGACCGCGTGCTGACACCAGACGGGCTACCTACTGCATCAGGAGCCGCCACACGTGCTGCATGGGCTAGTTACTTCCGTCACATTTCGTCACCCACTGCCGCGATCGCTGCTGCTGCTGGAGATGCCGATGGTGCGAGCCGCCGCGACGAGGAGTGTGCTGAATTCCATCGCACCGTGCGTGATCGTGTGACGAGCGCAGCTGCGGGCGGTGCCCCACCTCTTGTCCCTGATTCGAGTGAGCTAGGCGGTGATATCACGATGATCGAAGTGGTGGCAGCTCTCAAGTCCGCCAGCGCTGGGCGGGCGGCTGGACCAGATCGTCTGGTTAACGAGATCTTCAAGAATGGCGGCACCCCGATGGCCGATGCGTTACTCGCGCTTTTCCGCGCTATCTGGCAGTCCCAGCATGTACCTGATGATTGGTTACTGGCCACAATTGTACCTATTTTCAAGAAGAGCGGTGCGCGTAACGTTATGTCCAACTACCGCCCCATTGCACTGATGAGTTGCGTCGCTAAACTCTACGAATCAGTGCTGAACGCGCGGCTCACCTCCTACTTGGAGGCGCGCGGCCGCATCCCCGATGAGCAGGCCGGTTTTCGTGCCGACCATAGCACGATCGACCACATTTTCGTGCTATCCGAGATCATAGCAGACCGCCACGAACGCAAGCTACCGACCTACCTCTGCTTTCTGGATCTCTCGAAAGCATACGACATGACCTGGCGAGATGGTGTGTTCGATCGGCTCCTGTCACTGGGCGTGCATGGCAAGATGTGGCAGGTGCTGCGCGATATGTACCGATCGGTGCGTAGCAAGGTCATGGTTAACGGTGTCATGAGCGACGAATTCACCACCGAGTATGGCCTCAGGCAGGGCTCGGTGTTATCCCCCATCCTCTTCTCTATCTTCATCACCGGCGTGGTGGAGGAGTGGCAGCGGCGCGGCATCGGCGTGACACTCGGCAGTAGCAGCGAACGAGCGCGTGTTGCTGGTTTACTATTCGCTGACGATATCGTGCTGATCGCGGATTCGACTGCTCAGCTACACCATGCGCTCGCGATTATGGAGGAGCATGCTGCACGCTGGCAGTACCGATTCAACGTGGGAAAGTGTGCGGTGGTGGCGATGCACGATGCCCGCTCTGGTAGCGGCGGTAGTAGTGGTGATCGGCAGTGGCGGTTGCAGGATCAAGACGTGCCCGAGACCGCGTTCTACAAGTACCTTGGCGTTACGATGCAGAACAACAGCTCATGGCATCGCTGGAATGATGATCGAATCGCTAAAGGACGAAGCTGCCTCCCCTCCTTATGGTATGCGGGTGTGCGCCAGGGTGCCCTCTCAACACATACACAAAACCGGCTGGTTGAGGTGCTGTTGTGGCCGACGATGACATACGGTGGTGAGCTAGCATCTCTTACTCCTGCCGAAGTCAGCGCCGCGGAGGTGGTGCAGAACGATGCTGGTCGACAAATACTCGGTACTGGTATCTACAGTGCTATTGATGCTGTTCGTGGTGAGTTGGGCTGGTTGCCGCTCGAGGCACGCCGCCGAATCCAACAACTCATGTACCTCTACCGCCTACAGACCAGCGACCCACACTCCCTCACTGGCCGTGTCTTCCGCCATCGTCTCGCCACGTTCGCCGAGCGCAACAGCCGAGGCCATGTTTCCCACGGTCTGTGTGTTATGCTGCGCGATTCGATGCTACGCTACTCCATCAACTTCCATCTCCACCTCCAACCCGACACGCTGATGCAAAGATGGCAATGGAAAAAGTTGCTACTCGATGCGGTGCGACCATACGAGCATGCGGCGTGGCGTGCGCGGCTCGAATCAGCTCCTTTTACTATCATGCATGTACCAGTACTCACTCCAACCCACGCCATACCGTCAGCAAGCATCGCCGCAACAGCAACCGTCGTGCTGGAACCGCGAGTGATTGGTGCCCGCACATGCTACCTGATGATGAAGCGATCGTGGGGAGCCGAGCCATATCTCCTCACCGAGCCACGTGCGAGCGCGCGAAAAATCCGTGCCCAGATCCGTATCGGCACCGCACCCCTCAACTCCAACCGACACCGTCACGAACCACTCAAATTCCCCACCTCTGTATGTACCGCCTGCAACGCTGGTGTTTTCGATGATATCACACATGTCATGTGTTGCTGCCCCGCCCATGATGCCGACCGTGCCACCCTATTCTCCCTCGTCTCGTCTCAGTGGTCCGAAGGTGCGGCGCGTGCTGAATCATGGTGGATGAGCGAGCGAACGGGGTGGGTTGATTTGACTCTGGTCGAAAAAACCGCGTGGTTGCTGTGCCACAACAACCCTCCCATCAGCACCGCCGTATCTCGTTACCTTGTCCAAGCCTTCTCCGATCGCTCCTCGCTATTATCATCATCCATCGCCCAAGCTACCAGTTAACCGCTCTCCAATCAGCACGCATCCCCACCAGCTCCGGCCCCCGGTGCTGTGTCGGTTATCGCCTCTGCTACCCGCCGTGCCGTTGCTACCACCACCATCACCCACCGCGGTGATGCTGCTCGTATGCGAAAACCACAGGCCGTCCCCCCATCATCACCACCATCAGCACCGACCTCAACCATCACAATCGGTGCACAGCTCATCATCATCATCATCATCATCATCATCATCATCGCCCTCCGTTATCAAGAACCAGCCGCCGCAACCTGACGCCATTCCTAGCTCGCCCCCGCCACCCGCCATGTGCTGCTGACCGGGCCGATGATTAGTCGAGTGCGCGCCAGTTTCATCCAAAAGAAGTTGCGGTTCCGGGAGCTGGCACGCTCATAGGACGAAATTCGACCTGTCTGACTTCGACTCCC
>JANYER010000091.1 GCA_025359825.1 Granulicella sp. | reverse complement strand
CACCGACCGCCGCAAGTTCACCCTCGACGGAGAGCCCCGCCCCGACGCTGACCCCTCGCCCGCACGCGAGCCGCGTCCCGAGACGCTCACCCAGGCCCCCGAACCCACTCCCTTCCCTGCTCCCGAAGCCGACTCAGACTCCGCTTCGAATGCGGCAGGCCAAGAAGAGATGCCCGCCGGCCCCACTTCCGAGCAGATGGACCAGGCCCGCGCCGCCTATCAGGCCACCGCCGACCGCCTCGACACCGCCATCCGCGCCGCCAACCCCGGCATGGAGCACCCGCCCGCAATGAGCTTCGAGCAGCTCGTCCAGTCCGTCTACATGTCGGCAGTCATGCAGCTCGGCGGCGGAACCCCAGAAGGTCAGCAGCCCCAGATCGACCTCATGGGCGCACGTCAAAGCATCGACATGCTCACCATCCTGCACGATAAGACCCAGAGCAACCTCGCCACCGACGAGCTGCGCCTGCTCGAATCAGCCCTCTTCGAACTCCGCATGGCCTTCCTCGAAATTACCCAGTCCCTCGCCCGCTCCGCCGCCAACAAAGTCACACAAAATCCAACCCAGCCCCGCCCTCCAGCAGGCCCCAGCATAGTCCGCTAGTCCGCTAGTCCGCTAACTCTCTGGCCAGCGCACACAACCGAGTACCAAGTACCCAGCAACTAGTACCTATCCCTATGCAGTCCACCCTCACCTTCCTCGGCAGCGGCACCTCCATGGGCATCCCCACCCTGGGGTGCGGCTGTGCCGTCTGCGCCTCGGCCACCCCCCCCAGCCTCTACCTTCCTCCGCCACAGCCGCTCAACCGCCGCACCCGACCCTCCATCCGCATCTCTTATAACGACCACACCGTCCTCATCGACACCGGCCCCGATTTCCACGCCCAGGCCGTCCGCGAGAACATCCGCAGCGTCGACGCCGTCCTCTACACCCACGGCCACGCCGATCACGTCATGGGCTTCGACGACCTCCGCCCCCTCAGCTTCCGCGTCGAGGGCAACCTGCCCATCTACGCCGACGACGTCACCGCCACCGCCATCGAGCGCATCTTCGACTACACCTTCCGCAAAGAGAACCGCTACCCCACCAGCGCCCAGGTTGAAATCCATCGCCTCGACCCCACCCCCGGCGCTGCCGTCCACCTCTTCGGTGCAGACTTCCAGCGCATCCCCGTCACCCACGGACGCCAGACCATCACCGGCTACCGCTTCGGCTCCGCCGCCTACCTCACCGACATGTCCGACATCCCCCCCGAAAGCCTCCCCCTCCTCCAGGGTCTCGACATCCTCATACTCGACGCCCTCCGCCACGAGCCCCACTTCAGCCACTCCCACCTGGCCAAATCCATCGCATTCGTCGAACTCCTCAAACCCCAACGCGCCTACTTCACCCACATGGGCCACGACATCGACCACGTCCCCACCGAGGCCATCCTCCCCCCAAACATCCGCCTCGCCTACGATGGCCTACAGCTACAGTTCGAGATCACCTCAGCAGAATCGAATCCCGAGGTGCTGGCATGAACATCCACCTCGAACTCCCCACCCACTTCCCACCCGCCGTCGCCACCATCGGCAACTTCGATGGCGTCCACCGCGGCCATAAGGAAGTCATCGCCGAGGTCGTCGCCCGCGCCCGCACGCTCCATTGCACGTCCCTTGCGATTACCTTTGATCCGCATCCAGCCCGCGTCCTGCGCCCCAGCTCGGCACTACCGCTCATCACGCCGCTCGCGCAGAAGCTCGAACTCCTCGCCGCCACCGGCATCGAGAACGTCGCCATCCTCCCCTTCACGGAGCAGTTCTCAAAGATGTCCGCGCGCGCCTTCGCCTCCGACATCCTGCGCGACACCTTCCAGATCCAGGAAATCCACGAGGGTGAAAACTTCCGCTTCGGCTACCAAGCTGAGGCCGGCATCGACTCCCTCGAAGCCCTCGGTCAGGACCTCCAGTTCGCCGTCCACGTCTACCATCCTCGAATCTTTCGCAGCGCCCCCATCTCCTCCAGCCGCATCCGCACCGCCATCGCCGCTGGAGAAGTGAGCCAGGCACGCGCTCTCCTCGGCCGCCCCTTCAGCGTGGAGAGCCATCCCGCCTCCGGCCGCGGATACGGCACCCGCTACACCGTCCCCACCATCAACCTCGCGCCCTACCCCGAGCTGCTGCCCGCCAACGGCGTCTACGTCACCACCATGACCGTCGGTGCCGACGAATCCGCCGAGACCTTCAACGCCGTCACCAACATCGGCAACCGCCCCACCTTCGCCGCTGAGTTCACTGAGAATCCCACCACCGTCGAGACCCACCTGCTCGACTTCCATACCATCCACCTGCAGGCCGACACCCCACTCACCCTCACCTTCCTCAAGCGCCTTCGCCCCGAGATCCAGTGGCCCAACTCCGAAGCACTCCGCGAGCAGATCGGCAAAGACGTCCGCAAAGCCACCCGCTTCTTCTCCCTCTGCAAGACCTTCAGCATATAGCCGAAGCTTTATGACGTAGGCGGCTTAGCGACTGCACCTGCGCCCGGAGCCTTACTCGGCGCAGTCCCCTCATCCTTCGGAGCATCACTCGTGCCACCCGGCACCACCACCGGTGCACCCTTCGCCGGCTCCGTCTTGCCTGGCTCAACCTTTGTCGGCTCCTTTGAATCTGCATCCGGATCAACATCTTCCTTACCCGTCACAGGCTCCTTCTTCACCGCCCCGCTAGCCGGGCTCATCGGAACATCCAATACCTTCTTCGGCGTTCCCGCTGCAGCAAACGCCTCATTGGGCTTGCTCGCAATCGCCACCTTCATAAACTCGATCCACATCGGCAACGCCGCCCGAGCGCCTGTCTCCTTCTCACCCAGCGGCTCGCGATTATCAAACCCAATCCACGTCCCGCACGTCACCGAGGGCGAAAACCCGATGAACCAAGCGTCCGTGTAATTGTTGGTTGTACCCGTCTTACCACCCAGCGGATGCTTCAACTGCGCACCTGCCGTCGCACCGGTGCCCGACTTCACCACCGCCTGCAGAAACTCCATCATCGTCCGCGCCGTCTCCACCGAAACCACTTCGGTCACCTCCGGTGCCTCCTCCGGCATCTCCATCCCATCGGCCCGCACCACCTTGCGGATAAAATGTGGCTCAATCCGAATCCCATCATTCGGAAACACGCTATAGGCCCCCACCTGTTCGGCCAGCGTAATGTCCGCAGCACCCAGCGCAATCGGCAGAAACACTGGAATCGTACTCGTCACACCAAACCGGTGCGCCATCTCAATCACCTTGCGAATCCCCACACGATCCGCCAGCTTCAACGCCGGAATATTACGCGACTCCTTGAACGCATCCAGCAACGTCATGGTGCCTTTGTAATCCGGCTCGTAATTGTGCGGAGTGTACGGCCCATTCGGAGTAGGAAACGTCGTTGGTCCATCCACAATCGTGTCCGTCGGCTTCGCACCTGCCTCCACCGCCGTCGCATACACATACGGCTTGAACGAAGACCCCACCTGCCGCTGCGCCTGCGTCGCCCGGTTGAACTGGCTCAACGCAAAATCCCTGCCCCCCACCATCGCCAGCACTTCGCCATTCGCATTGTCCACCGCCATCATGGAGGCCTGCGCACCCGAGTCCTGCTCCAGCGAAATCTTCGCCCCATCGGCCCCAACCGACGCGACCTTTACGTACACCACATCGCCCGTCTTCAGAAAGCTGTCACCATCTGGAAAGCCAGTCCACTTCCAGTCTGCCGGCCCCAGCACCACCTCCTGCGACCCCAACCGTACCACCACCCGCTTCGCCGCAGCCGACAGCACCAGCCCATGCAGATACGCCCCCGGAACCACCGGCTGCGCCCAGTCCGGATGCTGGTAGCTCTCCGCATCCAGCCCCTCCAGAACGATGTTCGGCAGATGCGCCTTCCATCCATGCCGCCGCTCATACGTTGCAAGTCCGTCCATCACCGCGCGATTGGCGACGATCTGCATATCAAGGTCCAGCGTCGTGTACACCTTCAACCCGGACCCATGCACCTCCTCCGCGCCGTACTCCTTCTCCAACTGCCGCCGTACCTCTTCCACAAAATACGGTGCCAGGCTGTTCGCCGGCGTCTCAATCCGCAGTCCCAGCGGAGCGGCCTTCGCAGCAGCTGCCTGCGCCGCCGTAATCTTGTGATCGTCTAGCATCTCCGTCAGCACCAGGTTCCGTCGCCGCAGTGCTCGGTCCGGATGCCGCACCGGCGAGTAGTACTCCGGCCCCTTCGGCAACGCCGCCAGCAGCGCCGCCTCCGCCAGCGTCAGGTCCTTCACCCGCTTGCTGAAGTAATACTCCGACCCCGCCTCAAACCCGTACGTCCCACGCCCGAGATAGATTTGGTTCGCATATAGGCTGAAGATCTGTTGCTTCGTAAACCGTCGTTCAATCTGAACCGAAAGAAAAATCTCCTGAAATTTCCGCCCATACGTCTTCTGCGACGAAAGGAACAAGTTTCGCGCCAGCTGCATGGTCAGCGTCGAAGCACCCTGCGATTTGCCGCTGGTATGCAGGTCGCGCCACGCCGCACCCACAGCGCGCACTAGGTTCACACCCCAGTTGCGTTCAAAGCTCTTATCTTCAATCGAGAGAATTGCCTCGCGCAGCACCTGGGGAAAATCCTCATACGGCACCACCACACGCCGCTCCAGCGCAAACGACCCAAACACCTTGCCGTGGATGTCGTACAGCTCCGTCGTCGTGCTGGGATGGTAGCGCGCCAGGTCTTCCATCTGCGGTAGATCGATGGAGTACACCAGCATCAACCCACTCAACGCGCCAAATAAAGCCGACACCGTCAGCAGCCCAAAGAACGTAGCCCG
>JANYER010000013.1 GCA_025359825.1 Granulicella sp. | reverse complement strand
GGAGACAAGGCGAAGTGGATGCTGATGCTGCATGGCAATGCGTTTTTGACGGAGACGCAGCAGAAGGGGCCGCGGGGTGGGGACAAGCTGTACTCCACCAACTGGGTGATGGGGATGGCGGAGCGGAAGCTGGGCCCGGGGCAGTTGACGCTGCGGATGATGTTGAGCCTGGAGCCGGCGACGGTGACAGGGCGGGAGTATCCGCTGCTGTTTCAGCAGGGGGAGACGGCGTTCGGCAAGCCGATCGCCGATGGGCAGCATCCGCATGACTTTTTGATGGAGGTGGCGGGGTTGTACGATCTGAGGCTCGGCAAGCGGACCCTGCTGAGCCTCTATGCAGCGCCGATGGGCGATCCGGCGATTGGGCCGACGGCGTATCCGCACCGCGCTTCGGCGGCGGAGAATCCGGTGGGGACGCTGGGGCACCACCAGGAGGATTCGACGCATATCGCGGCGGATGTGGTGACGGTGGGGTTGACGCAGGGGATGGTGCGGGTGGAGGCGAGCGGCTTCCATGGGCGGGAGCCGGATGAGTTCCGCTGGGACCTGAACCACGGGGCGATGGACTCGTGGGCGACGCGAGTGACGGTGCAGCCGGGGAAGAACTGGAGCGGGCAGTATTCGTATGGGCGGATCGTGAGCCCGGAGAGCCTATATCCGGGAGAAGACCAGACGCGTATGACGGCTTCGGCGATGTATAACCGGCCATTTGCTGGGGGGAACTGGGCGAGTACGGCGATCTGGGGCAGGACGCGTTCGCTGAGTGATGGAGCCAAAATGAACAGCTATCTGCTGGAGTCGACGCTGCGCTTTGGGACGCGGAATGCTGTGTGGACGCGGATGGAGAATGCGGCTCGGTCGAACGAGTTGCTGAATGGGGAGAAGCCTCTGCCGCCGGGGTTCCATGAGGATCCTATCGGGCATGTGGCGGCTTATACGTTTGGGTATGACCGGGACGTTGATCTTTTTTCGCATGTGCGGACGGCGGTGGGAGGGCAGGTGACGATGTATGGGGTTCCGGCGGTGTTGCAGTCGGCGTATGGGACGCGGCCGGTTGGGGTGAGTCTGTTTGTGCGCTTTCGGCCGTTTTCAGGGAAGGAGCGGTAGTACCCCCTCCCCTGTCAATCTTGCGCAAAGTCTTCGAAGGAAATGGTTTAGCTTTGGACCTGGAGATTGCGGTTTGGCGGGTGCGGGGTGATCGAATGGGAGTGAGGACCTCTCCGGGGGCGGTTGATTGTCAAGTAATGATCGTTGGGCGAGACTAGCCATGACGGGAGATTTTGTTGCCTAATGGTGCGGTTGGGAAGGGATGGGATATGGACCGGAGAGAGTTTGTTGGTTTGGCGTCGGCGGCGTTGGTGGCGCAGGGGTTGGGTGGGATAGCAGCGCGTGCTGCGATTGCGTCTGCCCCACTGAAGCCGATGGAGCTGGGGCTGCTGATTAAGCCTTATGGTGCGCCGGAGGAGAAGATTCGCCGGGTGCATGATTTGGGGTTTACGAACTGCTTTCTTTCGCTGGATGGCTATCTTGGCGGGTTCACTCCTGCCGTGGCGCGGGAGATTGGCGACCTGCTGGACAAGTATCAGGTGACGGCGACGACGGTGGAGGTGGTGGAACCGAAGCCTCTGAAGTGGAACTTTACCGAGGGGCCTTCGACGATTGGGCTGGTTCCGCCGAAGACTCGTGCGGCGCGGATGGATGCGCTGTTCCAGGTATCGGACTTTGCGAAGCAGATCGGTGTAAAGCAGGTACAGACGCATTGCGGCTTTCTGCCGGAAGACCCGGCGGATGCTCTGTACGCGGGCTCTGTCGAGGCGATACGCGGGGTGGCGCAGCACTGCCAGGCGAATGGGCAGTACTTCCTGATGGAGACCGGGCAGGAGACGCCGACCACCATGGCGCGGGTGCTGCGCGACGTGGCGATGCCGAACCTTGCGGTGGGTCTGGATACGGCCAACCTGATTCTGTATGGCAAGGCGAACCCTGTGGATGCCGTGGATATTCTGGGGACGCATATACGGAGCATCCACGCGAAGGATGGGCGCTGGCCGACTAACCCCAGCGAGCTGGGTGCCGAGGTATTGATCGGCAAGGGGCTGGTGAACTTTCGCGCGGTATTTACCAAGCTGCATGCGCTGGGCTATACGGGCGCGGTGACGATTGAGCGGGAGACCTCTGGGCCGCAGCAGATTGAGGACGTTCGGCAGGAGAAGTTGTACCTGGAGAAGATTCTGCGGGACGTAATGGCCTGAGATAGTGGCAGGTAAACGCAGGCCTTTTGCAGGGAAGCAATTCAGAAGCTTTTTGGTGCATCCAAGGGTGTAAGGAGACTTTATGAAATCACTACCCTGGATCATTGCGGCAGCCGGTATCGGCGTGGCTGCGTACGTCATCGCAACAACACCCCAACCGCAGTACGCCGGTACCGATCCGGATGTGGAACGTGCTGCCAACAAGACCGGCGCATGGGGAGCGAAACAGCGCATCAGCGGAGCTGGAAGCGGCGTTATCGGCAAGGTGAAGGAAGGGTTTGGCAAAGTTACGGGAGACGAAACGCTGCAGGGCGAAGGCCTTCTGGACCAGGCTGCCGGAGCGGTGAAAGATGCGGCCGGCAAGGCAGCCAATGCGGTAAGCGACACCATGCATGACTTGAACAGGAACTAAGTCTCGTGCGAGCAGATCAGAGGGGAGAGCCTGCGCTCTCCCTTTTCTGCGATTACGTTGATGTTCCAGTTTTTTCAACGCGTTTAAATCGTGGGGGCCTGGTATGTATCTGTGATGTCCTTATAATTCTTCTCGACTCTCTCAAGAGACTGAAGGGGATGATGAACCTTATGGATCGCAGGAAATTTTTAAAGACTACTGGTGGGACTGCTTCGGGGCTGTTGCTGCTGAAGCCAGCTACGGCGTTTGGGTATCAGGCTAACTCTGCGGTGCGGATAGGTTTGCTGGGGTTTGGACGGCGCGGGAGGGCGGTGGCGACTTCGTTCTCGATGAATACGACCGCGCAGGTGGTGGCGGTGGGTGACATTTTTCTGAATCAGGTTGGGGAAGGCATACGGTTTTTCAATCTGCTGAACGCAAAGCTGGGACGGGCTGGTATCGATGGGTCGCAGATGTTTGTCGGTCCGAAGGCGTATGAGCAGTTAGCGGCTTCCAAAGAAGTGGATCTGATCCAGATTTCCACGCCGCCTTACTTCCATGTGGAACACCTGGAGGCGGCGGTTGCTTCGGGCAAGCATGTGTACTGCGAGAAGCCGGTGGGGATCGACGTGAAACAGGCCAAGCAGGCTCTAGAGATTGGCAAGCGGGTGAAGCCAGGACAGAGCGTAGATGTAGGGTTCCAATGCCGCAGCGCGCCACCGATTGCGGCGATTGCAGAGCGTATCAAGGCGGGGGCGTTGGGGAAGATTGCAGCGATCTCGGGAAACTATAACGCGCCAGCGTCCAGTGAGAATATGCGACAGGGTGTGGGCAAGGATGAGTATCGGCTGCGGAACTGGCTGTGGGACCGGGCGCTCTCGGGCGACATTCTGGTGGAGCAGAACATCCACATCATCGACCTTTGCAATTGGCTGCTGGGTGCGCATCCGGTGAAGGCGATCGCTACGGGCGGCCGCTCGGTGCTGAACCATGCGGGCGATTGCTGGGACAACTACCAGGTGACCTATACCTATCCCGGCGATGTTAGGATGTCGTTTTCGTCGACGCAGTATGGGACTTACGGGAGCTTCGACGCGGGGCTGCGGCTGTTTGGGTCGAATGGGATGGCGACGGTTCCCTACTCCGGGCCAGTGCAGATTGTGGGGGACAAGGCTTGGGCGTGGGATGCATCCGCCGCCGCTGCGGCGGGCACAGGAAAGTTTTCGGCGAATGGAAGCTTCTCCGACAACCTCGCGTTTGCGGACCGCGACAAAGAGCGCACGTTCATTGACAGCATCACGTCTGGCCAATCGCACAACCAGATTGCCGCAGGCGTGGAGACGGCGTTGAGCTGCATGCTGGGACGGATGGCGGGGTACCAAGGACGTGAGGTGACGTGGGAAGATTTGCTTGCGCATGGGGAGACGTACTCATTAGGGATGGATTTGAATCAGTTTGCCCAGGGAAGGTCCAGTTACGTCTCCGGTACCCCTGCTGCGGCTAGAGCCGGGTGGTGAATCTGAGCTGTGTCGTGGATCTAAAGTCCTGCCCGTTCAAAACGGGATGATGTGAGGCTGAGGCGGCGGACGAAGTCGAGGTAGACGAGGGCGGCGGGTGAGTAGCCGCTGGGGTCGGCCTGGGTGAAGTCGCCGGTGGTGGGGTCCATCTGCTGGCGGAACTCGGTGTGTCGGCTGATGGCTTCGACCCACTGCTGCATGAGGTGGTTGAACTCGGCCTGCTTGCCGTAGTGGGGCATCCAGCGGGGGGTGCGGAGGGCGGTGAGGGCCTGCGAGGCTCCGCCCCAGGAGTTGCGCGGGATGGGGCGTACGAAGGCGGGGTCTTCCTGCGAGATGCTGGTGAGCGGGTAGGGCGCCCAGAAGGCCTTGGGGTTGTGGATGTGACGCGTCCAGATGGCGTCGAAGATGGCTTTGTCGTGGGGGTCGTAGCGCTTGAGGACGTGCTCGCCGAGGACGCGGGAGAGGACGTCGGAACGGACGCGGACGAACTTATTCTGCGCGTCGAGATCGTAGAAGGCGGCGTCTTCCGGGCTGTAGAGTTTGGTGAGGATGAGCTGACGAATCTTCTCTGCGTCATCGTGCCAGCGGCTGGCTTCGTCGCCTTTGCCGAGGGCAGTAGCCATGTGGGCTAACGCGATGCGGCCTCCGTAGACGGTTGCGGAGAGGTCTGGGCAGAGGCGCGGCATGCTCGCGATGGGCGGGCACTTGCGGGCGTCGGCGTCGGGGCAGCGATTGGGAATGCCGGCCCAGCGCGGGGAGTTATCGTGGCCGGTGTCGTAGGTGCAGAAGCCCTCGACGAGGCCGGTCTTGCGGGTGTCGCGATATTGGCGGAGCCATGCGTCCCAGCGGCTGCAAGCGGCGTATGCCGTGACGAGCAGTTCGTCGTCACTGGTGAGCTGCGAGAGCTCCCAGGCGGTGGCGGCGATGGGGACGGTCATCT